>CBFGPB010000012.1:0-22216 GCA_965650545.1 uncultured Devosia sp.
TGCCGCCCTGGATGGAAGATCGTACGCCGATCGACATTTCGAGCGTGATGGAACCTGACGTCTGAGCATCAGGGAGATTGTCGAAGGCCTTCAGCCTGATAGAGTGCGCCTCCCATTGCGCTGAAGGACACACGTGTTCGGCATAGACGACATCCTCCGGGCCATCGTGGCGGATCTGCACCTGATCGCGCTGATCATGGGCGGTATCTATCTGCTCGCAATCGTCTGCGCAGTGCGGGAAATCCTCAATTCCCGCACGTCGCAGGGGTCGATCGCCTGGCTCCTGTCGCTCTTGCTGCTACCCATCCCGACGGTGCTGCTCTATCTCATCTTCGGATGGAAGCTGTTCGACGACTACGCCACCGACCGGATGCAGAATGGCCGGGCGGATCGCCCCCTCCGGGCCAGGGATCTGGCGCTGATCGACCGGGAGACGGATGCCAAATGGCCGGTCCAGGTACATGTGTCGGAGCTGCCGTTCCTCAAGGGCAATGACGTCGAACTGTTGATCGATGGGCAGGCCACATTCGATTCCATCTTTGCGGGTATCGAGGCGGCGCAGGACTATCTGCTGGTGCAATTCTACATCGTTCGCGACGACCGGCTGGGACGGGAACTGGCCGAACGGCTGATCGCCAAGGCCAAGGCAGGGGTGGCGGTCTACCTGCTCTACGACGATATCGGCAGCACCGGCATGCCCAAGCGTTACCGCCATGAGCTACGCGAGGCGGGCATCAAGGTCTCGAGTTTCAACCGGCGGCACAAGTTCCTGCGCCTGTTCGGGCCGACGCGCATCAACTACCGCAACCATCGCAAGATCGTGGTTGCCGATGGCAAGCATGCCTGGGTGGGCGGGCACAATGTGGGCGTGGAATACCTGGGCGAAGACCCGAAGCTGGGGCACTGGCGCGACACCCATGTGCGCGTTTCGGGTCCCGCGGCGCTCGGCTGCGCCCTGCTTTTCCGCGAAGACTGGGAATGGGCGACCGGCGAGTTGTTGCCGAACAAGCCGCCCGCTGAACTGGAAACGTTCGGCGACAATTCCGTGCTGGTGATGGGGAGCGGGCCGGCCGACAAACTGGAAGAATGCGCGATCGCCTTTACCGATCTCATCGGGCGGGCGCGAAAGCGGCTCTGGATCGTCAGCCCCTATTTCGTGCCGGATACCGATATCCGGACGGCCTTGTTTGCGGCCCGATTGCGCGGTGTCGATGTCAGGATCATGCTGCCGGACAATCCCGACCACACCTTGGTATGGCTGGCCAGCATGGCCCATGCCGACAGCATGGTGCAGCATGACATTGCCGTCTATCGCTACACGGACGGCTTCCTGCACCAGAAGGTGGTGCTGATGGACGATGAGATGGCGACCGTGGGCAGCGTGAATTTCGACAATCGATCCTTCGCCATCAATTTCGAGATCACGCTCTGGTTCACCGATGAAACGACGGTGGACAATGTCGAGCGCATGCTCCTGAAAGACTTTGAATCGTGCCGTCAGGTCGGGCTGTCGGAGGTGCAAACGCGCCCCTGGCCGCTCTATCTGGCCACCCAGGCAGCGCGCCTGCTCTCTCCCGTCCTTTGAGTAGCCCCATGACCGACTTCCTGTTCCGCGACGATGCCTATCTGCAATCGACCCCGGCGCGCGTCAGCGTCGTCAACGAATTGGGCGGGATCGTTCTCGACCGCACTGTCTTCTACGCCACCTCGGGCGGGCAGCCAGGAGACAGCGGATTCCTGGTGCGGGCCGATGGAAGCCGGATCCGGATCGATACGGCCATTCATCCGGATGGCGACAAGACCAGCATCGTGCACGTGCCGGCCGACGGTTCTGTCTTGCCGGAGCCCGGCGAAAACCTGACTGCCGTGATCGATTGGGATCGCCGACATCGGCTGATGAGGATGCATACAGCATTGCACCTTCTCTCCGTCGTCTTCCCGTTTCCGGTCACCGGAGGCTCGATCGGGGAGGACAAGGGGCGACTGGATTTCGACATGCCAGAGGTGCCCGAGGACCTCGCTGCCCTCGAAGCGCAGCTCAATGCCATGGTGGAGGCTGACCACCCTGTCAGCAACGAATGGATCACCGACGCCGAAATGGAGGCGAAGGCCGATCTGATCAAGACGATGAAGGTGAAGCCGCCCATGGGACAGGGGCGCGTCAGACTGGTACGGATTGGCGATATCGACCTGCAGCCCTGCGGCGGAACTCATGTCGCCAGCACCGCCGAAATCGGACGGTTGGCGCTGGGCAAGATCGAGAAGAAAGGGAAGCAGAATCGCAGGGTCAGCCTGCTGTTTGCCTGAAGGCCGCGGGCTTACTCATCGAATGGGCGGCGCATAAAGCAGGCCGCCATTGCCCCAGAGCGCGTTCTGGCCACGCAGCATGGCCGCCCCCGTCTGCGGCCCGAAGTGCCGGTCATAGAGCTCAGAATAATTGCCCACGGCGCGAATGGCGTCGGCCATGAATGTCGGGGTCAGACCGAGTCCACTGCCGAAGTCGCCTTCGATCCCCAGGATGCGGCGGACGGCCGGCGTCCGCGCGGCAGATAGGGAATCGATGTTGAGGCTGGTGACGCCGACCTCTTCCGCATTGATGAGGGCGTGAACCGTCCAGCGCACGATCTTGAGCCATTGATCGTCGCCTTCACGCACGACCGGGCCCATGACTTCCTTGGAAATGCGTTCGGGCAGAATGCGATGCAGATTGGGCTCGGGCAGTTCCCGCCGGATGGCCTGAAGCTGCCGGCCCGAGGCAGATATCGCCTCGCAGAGACCGGCCCGATAGGCAGTCGCCAGATCGGCCACATCCTCGTAGGGAATGCCGACATAGCTGGTTTGATTGGAAAAAAAGAACTCGTCCAGGCCTTCCAGCTCACCCGCGCTATCGATGACACAGATGCTGACATTGTCCAGTTCATAAGCCGAGACGACGCCCATCGACTGCGGCACGAGGAAGGCCTGGCCGTCAAAAAACGCAGGCGCCACGTAGCGCGAGCCATAACGGATGTCCCGCCCCATGGTCCAGGCGCCGTTCCGCATCAGCACATCCACGGCCCCCGTCTGGAGTGGCGCGAACCGCGCCTCCCCCCGGAAGGAGCGGAATTCGAGAAGATCCGGATTGCCGAGAACGGCCGCAGCGAGGGCGCGGCACAGGTCGACATCGAAGCCGGACCAGCGACCGCCCACATCCTGCTGGGAAAAGCCCGCAAGTGGGTTGCTCGACCCACAGATCAGAAAGCCGCGCTCCCTGACGGCGTCCAGCGTCTGCGCAGCGGTCTGCGGCGCAGCCATTGCACAGAGGGTTGCCATCCAGAACAGCGCATGTCGGAGCAGCTTGATCAACACGACGGCCCTTGGTTTGCGCTGCGCATATTGGCAGGCAGGCAAAAGGGGTCAAGTCGGGCTCCGACTTGACCCCCGATATTTGAGAGTGTTTCCGCCATTCGAGCTTCCAGCTAAATCGCTCCACTGGAGCGATTTTGCCTGCGGCCGCTTCGAAGTCAGTGAAGGATCTGGCTGAGGAACAGCTTAGTCCGTTCGTGCTGCGGATTGGAGAAGAAGGCGTCCGGCTCGTTCTGCTCGATGATCTGGCCCTGATCCATGAAGATGACGCGGTTGGCGACCTGCCGGGCGAAGCCCATTTCATGTGTCACGCACAGCATGGTCATGCCTTCTTCGGCCAGGCTGATCATCACTTCGAGCACTTCCTTGACCATTTCGGGGTCGAGGGCAGACGTCGGCTCGTCGAACAGCATGATCTTGGGCTGCATGCAGAGCGAGCGGGCGATAGCCACACGCTGCTGCTGACCGCCCGAGAGCTGGCCGGGATACTTGTTGGCCTGCTCCGGGATCTTGACCCGCTCCAGATAATGCATGGCCGTCGCCTCGGCCTCGGCCTTGGGAATGCCGCGTACCCAGATTGGGGCCAGGGTGAGGTTCTGCAAGATGGTCAGATGCGGGAAGAGGTTGAAGTGCTGGAACACCATGCCGACTTCGCGGCGCACTTCGTCAATGCGCTTGAGGTCGGCAGTGAGTTCGGTGCCGTTGACGATGATCTGCCCTTCCTGGTGTTCCTCCAGGCGGTTGATGCAGCGGATCAGCGTCGACTTGCCTGAGCCCGAAGGCCCGGCAATGACGATGCGTTCGCCCTTCATGACCCTGAGATTGATGTCACGCAGAACGTGGAAGTCGCCATACCACTTGTGCATGCCGATGACGTCGACTGCCACGTCAGTGGTGGAGACCTGCATGTGGCTGGTGTCGATGGCGCGATCGACGGTCGTTTCAGAAACCTGAGACATGGAGCTACCTCTTGTAGCCAGTGTTGAGCCGGTTCTCCATGTAGATGGAGTAGCGAGACATACCGAAACAGAAGACCCAGAAGACCATGGCGGCAAACAGGTAGCCGGTGGTCGCCGTATTGGCCGACTGCCACTCGAGGGCGGAGTCGTTCTTGGTCTTGACCGCTTCAAGCAGGTCTTTCATGCCGACGATGTAGACGAGTGATGTATCTTTGAACAACGCGATGAAGTTGTTCACGATGCCCGGGATGACGTGCTTGAGGGCCTGGGGCAGGATGATGAACCACATCCTCTGCCAGTAGCCCAGGCCCAGCGATGCCCCTGCCTCGTATTGCCCGCGGGGAATGGCCTGGAGGCCGCCGCGCACCACCTCGGCCATATAGGCGGAAGTGAAGAGCGTGACACCCACAAGGGCCCGCAGGAATTTGTCCACCGTCGTGCCCTGCGGCATGAACAGCGGGAGCATGATCGAGGCCATGAACAGGATCGTGATCAGCGGCACTGCCCGGATCAACTCGATGAACGCCACGCAGACCGTCTTGATGATCGGCATCTGCGATTGCCGGCCGAGCGCCAGCACGATGCCCAACGGGAAGGACAGCGAGATACCCACCACCGAGATGATCAGGGTCACCAGCAGGCCGCCCCATTTCTCGGTCGGGATCTCCTTGAGACCAAACACTCCGCCGGCGAGCAGGAAGTAGGTCACGATCGGATAGACGACCAAGAAAAGGATCGCGTTGGTACGCTTGAACGGCACCTTCGGGATCAGCAGCGGCGTCAGCAAGAGGGCGCCCAGGGCAAAGACGATGTTCGGGCGCCAATGTTCGGGAATGTCGTAGAAGCCGTAAATGAAGAACTCCATTTCGGCAGCGATGTAGGCCCAACAGGCCCCCGCATTTTCCATGCGGCATTGCTCGACCGTTCCACCAGGACCCACGGCATTGCCGAAGAAGAAGCCGTAGAGGGGCGGCACGACCCATGCAAGGAAGAGAACCCCCAATACCGTGAGAACAGTGTCGACCGGCGTGGCGAACAGGTTCTTCCTCATCCAGGCGACCGGCCCGCTGGTGCGGCTAGGTGCCGGGCGAGCGCCGACCAGGTCGGAGCGGACGTAACCAATGTCTGTCATGGCAACCTCCTACCGTTCCACCAGCCGGACGCGGCCGTTGTACCAGTTCATGATGGCCGAGGTGAGCAGCGAGAGCGTCAGATAAACCGCCATGGTGATGGCGATGCACTCGATGGCCCGGCCTGTCTGGTTCAGCGACGTTCCGGCAAAGACGTTCACCAGTTCCGGATAGCCGATGGCGGCCCCCAGCGACGAGTTCTTGGTGAGGTTCAGATACTGGCTGGTCAGGGGAGGCACGATGACGCGCATGGCCTGCGGGACGATGACGAGCCGAAGACGGTCGTTCTCCTTCAGGCCCAAGGACTGAGCGGCCTCGGTCTGCCCCCTGTTGACGGCCAGAATACCGGCGCGCACCGTTTCCGCGATGAACGAAGCCGTGTAGATCGTGAGGCCGAAGGCCAGTGCCACAAACTCGGGTGGAAGCTGCAGGCCACCACGGAAGTTGAAGCGTTCCAGGACAGGCACTTCAAAGGTCAGAGTGGCGCCGGTCACCCAATAGAGCAGCGCCGGAACACCGACGACGATCAGGACCAGGAGAGCAAGCGGAAAGCGCGCTTCGCTCGGCGGACGCTCCAAGGCACCCATATAGGAATTGTACGCGATCACCATGGCGATTGCCGCACCAACAAGGCTTGCCAGCAGTCCCGGAGCCCAGGGGAACATGACGCCAAGAAGCGCGTCGATGACAAAAAGGGCTATGGCGAAGACAAGCACGCCGCGCGCAATCGGGGCGAATCGGGTGACCGAAGCCACCGCCACCGCGAGGGCAACAATACCGGCAAGAAGAGGCGCGCCCGTCACCGGGAAGAGCATGCCCAACACCAGGTATAGAGCACCGAAGGCCAGAAGGAAGGTAACACAGGCGTCAGCCGCCTTGCCCGCCAGGACGAGCGGTGATGGATAGTGCCCGGTCAACGTGCGCGTCCGGGTGGCCCAGACACCGATGGCGATTGCCGCGACCAGCGACAGAACCAGAGCAACGGCAACCCAGGTGAATTCCTGATCCGGCGTGGGCTTGGGCACCATGATGCCGCGCTGGTTGATGAAGGAATCGAAGGGAAGCTGGATAGATTCGCGCACCGCAGGCATCGCCTTGAGCACAGCGAAGTACCAGAAAAAGAGCTGCAGCAGCAGCGGGATATTGCGGATCACCTCGATGTAGACGGTTGCCAGGCGCGAGACGATGAAGTTCGTGCTGAGGCGCGCAATACCGAGAGTGAAGCCGAGCAGGGTCGCAAAGAAGATGCCGATCACCGCGACCAGAAGGGTGTTGAGCAACCCGACGAGGAAGGCCTCCCAATAATAGGATGCGCGCGACCACGGAAGAAGCGAGAAGCTGATGTCGAAGCCGGCGGTTCTCCAGAGAAAATCAAAGCCGGTCGTCTTGTTTTGCGCTGCGAGATTGGTGGCCGTATTTCCGATGATCCAGAGAATGAAGCCGACCAGCAGCACGGCGACCACGACCTGGTAGATGATCCCACGGATCACCGGGTCGTTCAGAAAGCTGGTCCTTGGGGCAATCCTTTGCCCCGTATCGATTGTAGTCATGTATGGCTGCCCCTTGGCCGCAATGAGCCGCTGCACACGCCTCAGGGCGCGTCAGTCGACAGAACAAACAATCCGGCGCCCCACATGGGAGCGCCGGATCAATTTGATCAGCTTTAGCGGATCGGCGGGGCGTACTGGATGCCGCCGTCTTTCCAGAGGGCGTTCAGGCCACGTTCCAGCCCGATCGGGGTGTCCGGACCAACATTTCTATCGTACGATTCAGCGTAGTTACCGACCAGCTTGATGATCTGGTAGGCCCAGTCGTTCTCGATACCCAGCGGAGCGCCGAACTCGCCTTCAACGCCCAGGAGGCGCTTGATGGACGGGTTGTCCGAGCCGAGCATTTCATCGACATTGGCCGAGGTCACGCCGAGTTCTTCGGCTTCGAGCATGGCGAAGTAAGTCCAGCGAGCAATGTTGAACCACTGGGTATCACCGGCGCGGACCACCGGGCCGAGGGGCTCCTTGGAGATGATCTCGGGCAGGATGATGTGCTCGGCAGGGTTGGCGAACTTGGAGCGTTCAGCAGCCAGTGCCGAGGAGTCTGTGGTGTAGACGTCGCAACGGCCGTCTTCATAGGCCTTCACGACTTCGTCCTGGTCCACGAACACGACGGTGTTGAACTCCATGCCGTTGGCGGCAAAGTAGTCGGCAGCGTTGAGCTCGGTGGTGGTGCCGGATTCGATACAAATGGCAGCGCCGCTGAGGTCGAGAGCCGAGGTGATGCCGTCGGCTTCGCGAACCATGAAGCCCTGACCGTCATAGAACATGGTGCCGACAAAGCTGATGCCGAGCTGCGTGTCGCGGCTCATGGTCCAGGTGGTGGTACGCGAGAGAACGTCGATTTCGCCAGCAGAGAGAGCGGTGAAGCGTTCCTGGCTGGTCAGCGAAGTGTAGCGGACGGCGTCTGCATCCTTGAAGATCGCTGCGGCCATTGCGCGGCAGAAGTCCACTTCAAGACCAGTCCACACATTGTTGGCATCGGGAGCGGAGAAACCCGGAACACCACCGGTAACACCGCACTGGATATAGCCCTTGGCCTTTACGTCATCGAGGATGGCTGCCTGGGCAGCCGTCGCACCGAGACCCAGAGAGGCCGCGATGGCGATCGATACGAGCGCTTTTTGCATTCTTTTGCCTTTTGTTTCCTGACCCTGTTCGGCAGCCGAACATTTGTCCCTCGGCCGCCAGGAGCACCATCGCCTATGATGGCGGTTTGGATGCTGCTAAGCATGCAAGCCTCTATTCCCCTCAACGTCAAGGGTTGATGGCGGGTTGGGTCAGGAAACCTGTCTCTTATTTCGCCAGACGTCCCCATCTGATTTCTTTTTGAGCACTGAGCCCAGCATGACTGACCACGAAACCGGCACGCAGCGGATTTCCGCAATGGAAACGATACTGACCCATGGCGGGAGAGTGCCGGAGGACCAGTTCGGCTTCGTCAACACGCCGGTGTATCGCGGCTCGACCGTTCTGTTCAAAACACTGGCCGATCTGGACGCACAATCGCAGAGGTTCCTCTACGGTCGGGCCGGCAATCCGACGACAGAATCAGTCGAATCGGTGGTTACCCAGTTGGAAGGCGCATACCGTACCAAGCTCGTTCCGTCGGGCCTGGCTGCGATAACGATCGCCCTGATGTCCTGCCTGAAGGCCGGCGACGATGTGCTGATTACCGACAGTGCCTATGAACCCGGGCGCAAATTTGCGAACGGATTTCTGGAGCGCATGGGAGTCAACGTTCGCTTTTATGATCCGCGCATTGGCGGTGGCTTGGCGGACATGTTGCTCCCCAACACGCGTGCGGTCCTTGCAGAAAGTCCCGGCTCGCTGACGTTCGAGGTGCAGGATATCCCCGCGCTGGCCAAGGCGGCGCGTGCAGGCAATGCCCGCCTGATCGTGGACAATAGCTGGGCCAGCCCGCTGTTCCACCGGCCGCTCGACCTGGGCGCCGACATTGTCGTGCATGCCGGAACGAAGATGTTCGTGGGCCATTCGGACGCGTTTGCCGGCACGATCTCGACTACCGAGGAAGCCTGGGCGGATGTAGAGCGGGTGCGGACCCTGCTCGGCTTCTTCACATCCGGAGACGATGCGTATCTGGTCTCGCGAGGGCTCAAGACCCTCGCGATCCGGATGAAGGAGCACCAGCAGCGCGCGCTTGAGATCGCCAGCTGGCTGGAGGCGCAGGACCTTGTGACCCAGGTGCTGCACCCTGCCCTGCCAAGCCACCCCGACCATGCCCTGTGGAAGCGCGATTTTTCCGGCTCTGGAAGCCTCTTCAGCTTTGTGCTCGCCCCTGCCCCGCGCACGGCAGTGGCCGCGCTTGTCGACCACCTGCAACTGTTCACGATGGGCTATTCCTGGGGCGGCTACGAAAGCCTGCTGCTGCCTGTCGCCATCAAGACCGCACGCTCGGTCCGGCCATGGACGGACCCCGGCAATCTCTTCCGCGTGCATATCGGGTTCGAGGGCATAGAAGACCTTAAGGCCGATCTGTCGGAAGGGCTGGAGCGCTATGCCCGCGCGCGCTGAAGCAATTGCTTCAAGCCCTCCAGCGGCTTGAGCACCATCCTGCCATCCGCCTGCTGAGTGAACAGCCAGTTCCTGCGCGCAAAGACATTGCGGACTAAATAGGAGCCGAGCATGCCCACGATCGCACCGGCGAAGACGTCGGTCGGATAGTGCATGCCTACCGGCACGCGGGAAATTGCGACGACGATGCCGACAACCAGCAGGATGGGAAAGAGCGGCGGCCTCAGGAAGCCCACGACAAAAGCCGTCGCCACAGCCGTTGCTGCGTGACCACTGGGAAAGCTCTGGAAGGTCCAATCGTTGAAGATGTTCTGGAAGGAGAATGCACCGGCCGCTTCAAACTCGGTCGGACGCCCCCGACCGATCAATCGCTTGATGAGATTGGTGATCAGGCCAGGCGCGCCGACGCCAACGAAGATGAAGGCTGACAGCATGGCCAGTTCGCCAGTGGCCTTCCGCCAAACCCCGCGCAGGGGAAACATGGCAAGGCGCAGAAGTATCATCAGCACGAGACTGGGAATGAGAATCCAGTCGGACAGCCCGTAGTCGGTGATGAAGAAGAAGGGTGCGCGCCAGGAATCGGGCCAGGCTATCGCTCCACGGGAGGCTGCGACGTCGAAGGTTGCCAGTACGGCGAGCACTACCACGATGGCAGCCAGAAAGATCGGCCAGGACTTACGATCGAGGCCCAGCGGCCATGGCTTTTCAAGTTCGAACATGGCGATCTTGTCTCTTGCGATGCGCAGCCCCGTCAAGCGGCGCGTTAATATGCAAGTGGCCTTGCCCTTTGTTTCCGAACAGGCTAACGGAAAAGCGCGATTTCGGAGTGTAGCTCAGCCTGGTAGAGCACCGGTTTTGGGAACCGGGGGTCCAAAGTTCGAATCTTTGTACTCCGACCATCGCATCGATATTCCTGGCGCATCGGATGGCCCGAAAACCGCGTCGCACTTTTCGGTCCGATGCTGTGCATCGTGTTGAGGACTTTGCATGACTGCCCGCATCTATCGCCCTGCCCGCAACGCCATGCAATCCGGCAAGGGCAAGTCCAAGCAGTGGGTGCTGGTGCATGAGCCGGCTGCTCCGCGCAGCATCGATCCGCTGATGGGCTATACCAGTAGTTCCGACATGAACCAGCAGATCAAACTTTCCTTCGAGACGCTGGAAGAGGCCGAGGCCTATGCGAAGCGGAATGGCATCCCCTACTCGGTCCAGCCGGCGCACGAACCGACGCCCAAGCGCGTGAGCTACCCGGACAATTTCCGATCCGACCGCAAGACCCCCTGGACGCACTGAGCCTCCTGACAAAGTGAATCCTTTCGGCGCCGCAAGAGATTGCGGCGCTTTGCTTTTTGGCTGTAGCCTTGTGACCCTCTAACGTGTTTCGAGAGGATGGTAGCCAATGCGAGGCCTCGTGTTTGCCTTGGGCGGATTGCTGTCAATGACGACGGCAACCATGGCTGCTCCTGCCATATGGCAGGTCAGCGACGCTGACAGTTCGATCTGGCTATTCGGCTCGGTTCATATGTTGCCCTCCGACATCGACTGGAGAACCGGAACGCTGGACAAGGTGATCTCCAAGGCGGACCGCGTCTATTTCGAGGCGGATGTCAGTGCGGCCGCCCAGGCCGAGATGATGCCGCTGTCCATAGAGCTGGGATTCAATCGAGATGGTGTGCTGCTGAGCGACCAGATCGGCGAGGCGCTGACGGATCGGGTGCGCGAGGCGGCGCAGGACTACGGAATCCCAATGCCGGCGCTGCTGACCATGAAACCCTGGATGGCCGCAACGACGCTCTCATCCGGCCCGATGATGCAATCGGGCTATGAGGCCCGCCTTGGCGTCGAGATGGTACTGGCTGCCGAGTTGGCTGATGAACAGAAGGGGTTTCTGGAAACGGGTGCGGAACAGTTGGGATTTCTCGCCGGCGGTACGATGGAAGAGCAGATCACGATGCTCGAAGCCACCCTGGATACGTTGCACCTGGCCCAGTCAGACATCGAAGCCATGGTTGCGGCCTGGATGGACGGAAACCCCGAAGCGCTGGGACAGGCCTTTGACAGCCAGATGGAAGGCTTCGACGACGCCATGGTCGAACGGATCATCGACCTGCGCAACCGCAACTGGACCGACAAGATCGAATCTATGCTGGAGAGCAACGAGTCAGCCCTGCTCGTCGTTGGAGCTGCCCATCTGGCGGGTGAGACGAGCGTGGCAAAGCTGCTGGGGGAGCGCGGCTATTCGATCAAGCGCGTTCAGTAAGGAAGCCGGACACATCCGCCCGGCCTCCCTTGCGTCAATTACACGTCCGAGAACTTCGTCCACTTGCTGTCGTTCTGGCTCGATTTCACCGAGGCAGTGATGAACTGCATGCCTTCGATACCATCAGCCATAGAGGGCAGCAGGCCCTCATAGGCAGCGCCATCTCCGCGGATCACGGCGGCGAACTGGCTGTAGAGGGTGGCAAAAGCTTCCAGGTATCCTTCCGGGTGACCCGAAGGAATGCGGACATTCATCGAGGCGGCAGGCGGGACCGAGATGGAGCCGCCGCGGGTCAGCAGTTGCCGCGGCTTGCCGAATTCGGTGAACCACATGTAGTTCGGGTTTTCCTGGCTCCATTCGAGCCCGCCCTTGTCGCCATAGACGCGCAGTTGCAGGCCGTTTTCCTTGCCCACCGCAACCTGGCTGGCCCAGAGCATGCCCTTGGCCCCGCCTTCGAAGCGCAGCATGATGTGGACGTTATCGTCCAACTGGCGGCCTGGAACGAAGGCGGTGAGGTCGGCCGACACCGCCTCGGTCTTGAGGCCAGTGACGAAGCGGGCGAGATTGTAAGCGTGGGTGCCGATGTCGCCGATGCAACCCCCGGCGCCGGAGCGGGCCGGATCTGTGCGCCAGGCGGCCTGCTTGTTGCCTTCGTCAGCGGCCTCAGTCAGCCAGTCCTGGGCGTACTCGGCCTGGACGACCCGGATCTTGCCCAAGGCGCCCGAGGCAACGAGTTCGCGGGCCTGGCGGATCAGCGGATAGCCGGTGTAATTGTGCGTGAGCAGGAACTTGGCGCCGTTTTTCGGCTTGATTTCCAAGAGCTTGCGCGCGTCATCCAGTGTCGAGGTGATCGGCTTGTCGCAGATCACGTGGATGCCGGCTTCGAGGAAAGCCTTGGTCGGACCGAAATGCATGTGGTTGGGCGTGACGATGGAGACGGCCTGAATGCCGTCGGGGCGAGCGGCCTCGGCCCGGGCCATCTCCTCATAGGAGGCATAGATGCGGTCCTCGGCCAGGCCGAGGTTTTTCCCTGATTCCACAGCCACTTCCGGGCGCGACGAGAGGGCGCCGGCGACGAGTTGGAAGTCTCCATCCAGACGCGATGCGATGCGGTGGACGTAACCAATAAAGGCGCCGGTGCCGCCGCCGACCATGCCCAGACGAATTGGTTTTGCGCCGTTTTCGGCCATTTGTTCGCTCCCTTGATGCGTGTTGGCCGCCGGATTGCGGCGACCAATTTGCTAGCAGACTGTTAGCTCAAAGGCCCAGCATCTTGCGATTTGCTGCCTTGTCGGTGCCGGCACCGGCAAAGTCGTCGAAGGCCTTCTCGGTGACGCGGATGATGTAGCTCTTGATGAGCTCGGCGCCTTCGCGCGCTCCATCTTCCGGATGCTTGAGGGCGCATTCCCATTCGAGCACCGCCCAACCCTGGAAATCATTGGCGGCCATCTTGGCGAAGATGGACGGGAAATCGACCTGTCCGTCGCCGATCGAGCGGAAGCGCCCTGCCCGGTTCACCCAGGACTGGAAACCGCCATAGACACCCTGGCGGCCGGTCGGGTTGAACTCCGCGTCCTTCACGTGGAAGGCCTTGATGCGGTCCTTGTAGATGTCGATGTAGTCGAGATAGTCGAGCTGCTGCAGCACGAAGTGGCTCGGATCGTAGAGCAGGTTGGCGCGCGGGTGATTGTTCACGCGGTCGAGGAACATTTCGTACGATACGCCGTCGTGCAGGTCTTCGCCGGGATGGATTTCGTAGCAGACGTCGACGCCCGCTTCATCGAACGCGTTGAGAATTGGGGTCCAACGGCGGGCCAGTTCGTCGAAGGCTTCCTCGACCAGGCCGGCTGGGCGCTGCGGCCATGGATAGAGGTATGGCCAGGCGAGAGCACCGGAGAAAGTCGCATGGGCCTTCAGGCCCAGATTCTGCGATGCCTTGGCGGCGTTCAGCATGGTCTGCACCGCCCATTCGGTGCGGGCCTTGGGGTTGCCGTGCACCGAAGCCGGGGCAAAGCCGTCGAAAGCGGTATCATAGGCAGGATGAACCGCGACGAGCTGGCCCTGAAGGTGGGTCGACAGCTCGGTGATCTCGAGGCCGTGGCTATTCACGGTGCCCTTGATCTCGTCAGCGTAGGTCTTTGAGTTGGCAGCCTTTTCGAGATCGATGAAGCTCGAGACCCAGCTAGGGATCTGCACGCCCTTGTAGCCCAGGCCCGCAGCCCAACGGCAGATATTGTCCAGATTGTCGAAGGGGGCCTTGTCGCCTGCAAACTGCGCCAGGAAAATTGCCGGGCCCTTGATCGTGGTCGCCATAGATTTCTCCTCTCTTGGCCCCTTATCCGCCTCAGCCGGGGCTCCCTTGATGAAGCAGGGCGACGATCGCTCGCCGCCCTGACATGTTAGGCAATAGTCTTGACCGGCCAGACGCGCCTGTCAATGACGTACGTTCGTCAAGCTTTCAGCAAAGCGCGTGCGCCCTCGATTCCGAGCGCGCGCGGACGTTCGCAAGTCGTCTCCAGAGTGAGGACCTGACCAGTTTCGCCGGCCTTGAGCAGGCCGGTCATGACTTCAACCACATGCAGGGCCACGTCGAGGCCGCAGCGGGCGGTTTCGCCGGTTTCGTGCGACAGCATCATGTCGGCAAGGCCGGCACAGCGATAGTTGGCGCGTGGCGTGGCCTTGTCGAGGTCCTGGTTCGGCTTGCCGAAGGGATGGTCCCACGGCGTGACCGGCGTGCGGACGCCATCGAGACCGGCGGTGACGAGATCACCACCGAAGAAGTTCGGGTCGGGCACGAAGATCGAACCATCGGTGCCGTAGAGCTCGATGTTGTGATGGCCATGGGCAGCCACGTCCCAGCTGGCGCCGATGGTGACGATGGCCCCATTGTGGAATTCGAGCACGCCATGGATCGTGGTCGGGGTGCCGACCTTGATGAAGGTGCCCTTGTTCGGGCCCTCGGCGGTCACTTCGCGCTCGGCCCGGGCCATATTGGTAAAGGCCGAGAGGCGCTTGACCGGACCAAGCAGGTGGACGAGGTCGGTGATGTAATAGGGGCCGAGGTCGAGGATCGGGCCACCGCCGGGCTGGAAGAAGAAGTCCGGATTGGGGTGCCAGTGTTCCATGCCGCGGCTCATGACATGGGTCGTGCCGCTCATGATCTTGCCGAGCTTGCCCGAGTCGATGATCTCGCGGGCCTGCTGATGCGCACCGCCCAGGAAGGTATCTGGTGCGGAGCCAACCTTGAGGTTGCGCTCGTCCGCGGCCTTCTTGAGCGAGAGGCCTTCTTCCAGGGTCAGCACGAAGGGCTTTTCCGAGTAGGAATGCTTGCCGGCCGAGATGATGTCCATCGAGACGCGGTAGTGCGCGGCCGGAACAGTCAGGTTGACGATGACATCGACTTCGCTGTTCTTGAGCAGCTCGTCAGGCGTCTGGGCGGCGACGCCGAATTCCTCGGCGCGCTTCCTGGCTGCTTCGGGCATGATGTCAGCGACGGCGCGGACTTCGAGGCCCTTGAAGAGCGGCGCCAGGCGCAGATAGGCGGCAGAGATATTGCCGGCACCCATGATGCCGACGCCATAGGTCTTGGCCATTGTCAGACTCCGTAGCTCTTGAGAGCGGCCGCGGCATTGCGGGCGAAACGAATGGCGTCGCTGGGCTTATCATGCTCGGCCACGAAATAGCGCGCCTTGGTCTTGGCCTTGATCTGCTTGATGTAATTGGGCCAGTCCAGCGTGCCGGTGCCAACGTCGGCCCAGCCATCTTCGTCGGTCTTCTCGCCAGCGGGAGCAATATCCTTGACGTGGACAGCGGTGATGCGGCTACCCAGCCTGTCGATCCAGAACAGCGGATCTTCATTGGCGCGCACGACCCAGGCCAGGTCCATCTCCCACTGGGTGTCGGGGGACGCGTCGAGGATCAGTTCCATCGGCGTCTTGCCATTGGCATCCTTGGCAAATTCCCAGTGGTGGTTGTGATAGCCAAAACCCTTGCCAGCGGCCTTGAATGCGGTGGCAATGCGGGCGAGACCCTCGGCGAATTCCTGCCAGTTGCCGCCGCCGGTGCGGAAGGCTTCGGAGGGTGGCGCCGGACAGAAGACCGTCTGGATGCCGACCGCGTCGACAATGCGCAGCGCTGCGTCAGTATCTTCAAGCTGGCCATAGCCCATGTGGGCGGTCGGCATGCTCAGACCCGCATTCTTGAGGCTTTGCGCGAGCGCGGCGGGATCGGCAAACTGGCCACCCCAGCCCTCGACCTGGGTATAACCCAGGGAGGCAAGGGTCTTGAGCGTGTCGTCGAGAGACGCCTCGTTGCGGGCGCTGTAAAGCTGGTACGAAAAGTCCATGATTGGCCTCGTCTTGGAAAATGTTCAACGGTGTCGCGTCGGACCGGGGGATAGCGCGGCCAGGGGCTGGCGTCGCCGCGCCCGGACAGATCGACTGCCGCAATAGTAAGTGTCTGCCTGAAGAGTAGCGGGGCGGCGCCCCTTGGGTCGCCGCCTGGTTTGGTGTCTTGACTAGAGCCGGGTCTCGGTGCCGGCGTCGAACATCGAGCCGCGCGCGATTTCGAAACCGATCGCGATCTTGTCGCCTTCCTTGATCTCGATATCGCTGCTGCACCGGAAGGTCAGGGGCTGATCGCCCAGCCGCGTATAGGCAACCGTCTCGGCGCCCATGGGCTCCACAATCTCGATCTCGCAGGGCACGGTGAAGCTGGACTTGGCCGCTTCTTCGCCGATGGTGACGTGCTCGGGGCGGATACCCAGGATCGCCTTGGTTCCGTCGGCGGGATTGGTCTGGTACGTATACTCCCCAACCGGGATGCGCAGGTCGCCCATCTCGAAGGTCTTGCCGCCATCGGCCAGCTTGCCCTCAAAGAAGTTCATGGACGGCGAACCGATGAAGCCGGCCACGTAGAGGTTGACCGGGCGGTTGTAAACCCCGCTGGGCGTATCGAACTGCTGGATGACGCCGTTGCGCATGACGGCAATGCGATCTGCAAGGGTCATGGCCTCGATCTGGTCGTGAGTCACGTAGACCATGGTGTTCTTCAGGCGCTGGTGAAGGCGCTTGATTTCCACCCGCAGGTCAGAACGCAGCTTGGCGTCCAGGTTTGACAGCGGTTCGTCAAACAGGAAGACGTCCACATCGCGCACGAGAGCGCGACCAATGGCTACGCGCTGGCGTTGACCGCCGGACAGAGCCGCCGGCTTGCGCTCAAGCAGCGGTTCGATCTGCAGGATTTCAGCCGCGCGCTTCACCCGCTGCTCGATCTCGTCCTTGGGCAGGCCGGCATTCTTGAGGCCGAACGAGAGGTTTCCACGCACCGACATCTGCGGGTAGAGCGCATAGGACTGGAACACCATGCCGATGCCACGCTGGGACGGCTCGGACCAGGTGACGTTCTTGCCCTTGATGAAGATCTGCCCGTCGGTGATGTCGAGCAGACCAGCAATGCAGTTGAGCAAAGTCGACTTGCCGCAACCCGACGAGCCAAGGAGGACGATGAACTCGCCTTCCTTCACGTTGAGATCAAGGCTCTTGAGAACGCTGACATTGCCGAAGTTGAGCGTCAGATTTTTGACCTGAATGGAATAGTCCATGGGATTAGCCTTTCACGGCACCGGCGGCGATGCCGCGCACAAAGAGCCTGCCGGAGACAAAGTAGACGAACAGCGGGACGAGACCGGTGAGAACGGTCGCAGCCATATTGACGTTGTATTCCTTCACGCCCTGAACCGAGTTCACGATGTTATTGAGCTGCACGGTCATGGGATAGAGTTCGGGCTTGGTGAACACGACACCAAAGAGGAAGTCGTTCCAGATACCCGTCACCTGGAGGATGATGGCCACCACGAAGATCGGGATCGACATGGGCAGCATGATCTGGAAATAGATCCGCCAGAACCCGGCCCCGTCCACGCGTGCCGCCTTGAACAGCTCCTCAGGCAGCGAGGAGAAGTAGTTGCGGAACAGCAGGGTGAGGATCGGCATGCCGAAGATCGAGTGAACCAAAACCAGCCCCTGCAGCGTGCCGTAGATGCCCAGCTCGCGGAGCAGGATCACCATCGGATAGAGCATCACCTGATAGGGGATGAACGAACCAAAAATCAGGATGGTGAAGAAGATGTCCGAACCCTTGAACTTCCAGTTGATCAGGGCATAGCCGTTGATCGACGCGATCAAGATGGACACAACAACCGATGGGATGGTGATCCGCACCGAGTTCCAGAACCCGCGCGAAAGACCATCGCAGTTCAGACCCGTGCAGGCCTCCGCCCAGGCCTTGACCCAAGGCTGGAAGGTGATTTCGACAGGCGGGGCAAAGATGTTGCCCAGGCGGATTTCCGGCATGCCCTTGAGCGAGGTCATGATCATGACCCAGAGCGGCAGCGCATAATAGACGCACACCACAAAGAGCGTGCCGTAAATCATGATGTTGCGCGGCGAGAGGCGGCGCTGCGGACGGGCACCACGGGCGCCGGTCATCTCGTCCGAAGGAGATGACAAGCCAGCGGCGCTGCCGGGAAGAGCGGTATCAGACACGCTTCTTTCCTCCAAATTCGAGGTAGGCCCATGGAATGAGCACGATCAATACCGAGAGCAGCATCATGCTCGATGCGGCGAAGCCCTGAGCAAGGTTCTGAGCCTGGAACATGTAGTCATAGACGTACATGGCGGGCACCTGGCTGGCATTGCCGGGGCCACCCGACGTCTGCGCAACCACAAGATCGTAGAGGCGGATGATGCCGGAAGCGACGAGAACGAGCGTCGTTATGAACACAGCACGCATCATCGGGATGATGATGAAAACATAGACCTTCCAGCGCGGAATACCGTCGACACGCGCGGCCTTCCAGATTTCCTCGTCAATGCCGCGCAGACCGGCGAGCATCAGGCACATGACAAAGCCCGTGCCCTGCCAGAGACCGGCAATGAGCAGGCCGTACAGGACAGTTTGAGGATTGTTCAGCGGGTCAAACGTGAACCAGTCCATCCCCAGGCTGCGCGCAATGTGCTGAATGCCGTATTGGGGATTGAGGATCCATTGCCACACAAGGCCCGTCACGATGAATGAGAGGGCAAACGGGTAGAGCATGATCGTGCGGAAGGCATCTTCGAAACGGATCTTCTGATCCATCAGAACCGCAAGAAGGAACCCGATGGTGATCGTGAACACCAGGCTGAAGACGCCGTACAGCATCAGGTTCTGGATGGAGATCAGCCATCGGCTGGTCGCCCACAGACGCTCGTATTGCTCAAAACCGACGAAGTTGAGCCTGGGCAGCAACTTCGAGTCGGTGAACGAATAGACGACGGTCCACAGGGTACCGCCGACGAATACGATGAGCGCAGTAAAGACCATCGGGATGGCCGCGATCTTCGCATTGATATTTCGGAACAGACGTCCGGCCTGAAAGCCTGCCACTCTGCGCCCCCTTATTCCCTTAAGACGGATTCGGGGCCACCCAGAAGGGCGGCCCCGGATTCTGATCGAGCTTAGAGGCCCGACTTCAGGTTGGCGACCCACTGAGCATGGGCGTCTTCCGGCGACATGTCAGACTTCCAGAACTCGACCATGAGGTCTTCGTTCTGCTTCTGAACGTCCGGCGACCAGACCATGTCACCCGACGGCAGGATATTGCCGGCGGCGAGCAGTTCCAGACCCTTCTTCATGCAGTCATTGGCAGCCGACAGGTCGACGTCGCCACGGATCGGGAGCGAGCCCTTCTTGAGGTTGAAAGCAACCTGCACTTCAGGCGAGACGAGAAGAGCAGCCAGGCGCTTCTGGGCAGCTTCCTGCTCCGGATCGTCGAGCTTGGGGAAGTAGAATGCGTCACCGCCAGTCGACAGATAGGCATTCAGGCCAAGGCCCGGCAGACAGGTGTAGTCGGTGCCGGCAACTTCGCCAGCAACCTGGAACTCGCCCTGAGCCCAGTCACCCATGATCTGACCACCAGCTTCGTCGGTGATCACGAGGTTGGTTG
Organism: uncultured Devosia sp.; assembly: GCA_965650545.1. Lineage (GTDB taxonomy): Bacteria > Pseudomonadota > Alphaproteobacteria > Rhizobiales > Devosiaceae > Devosia. Next base: position 19,767 of record CBFGPB010000012.1, read on the forward strand.
CCTGGTTCCAGTCCTGAACGGTGGACTTGGCAGCCAGAGCGCGGGCATCGGCCACGGCCTGGAAGACGGCCGCATATTCGGGGCCGGCAGCAACGTCCATGTTCTTTTCGACGTTCACCTGCTTCCAGACATCGAGACCAGCAACGGCGATCGAGATGGCGCCGAAGGCCAGGTTCGACTGCCAGGGCTGATTGCCCAGTGCCAGCGGGATCTTGCCGGCGGCTTCGAGCTGCGGAGCGGTTTCCACGAACTCGTTCCAGTTGGTCGGAACCGGGATACCGGCATCTTCGTAGGCCTTGTTCGACAGCCACAGCCATTCAGGCGAGTGGATGTTGACCGGCGCACAGTAAATGCGGCCATCGACGGTGCAGGCATCCAGAAGGGACGGCGGGAACACCACTTCCTTCCAGTTGTTTTCTTCAGCAACGTCGGTCAGATCGAGCATCAGGCCGGCCTCGACCAGTTCCAGGGCCTGCTGGCCATGGTTGAACTGGGTCGCACCCATCGGGTCACCGCCGGTGATGCGGCTGATCATGATCGGGCGGGCCGTACCGCCACCGCCAGCGATGGCGCCGTCGATCCACTTGTCTCCCGAAGCGTCGAACGCCTTGGCAAGCTCAGCCACAGCGGCAGCTTCGCCACCGGAAGTCCACCAGTGCGTGACTTCGAGGTCGGTTGCATAGGCCGTGGAGCCAAGGAAAGCGGTTGCCATCGCGGCAACCACTGCGAACTTTTTCATAGGTTGTCCTCCCAACGAACACGAGGAGCCAGCGGCTCCAGTGATGCACCGGACGCATGGCTGTTCCTCCCTGGGAGCATCCTGCGACCGTGTGTAATCGATTGCACTACCCGTTTGAAACTTGTTGTGCAATCGATTTAATGAGTTTCATACAAGCCTTGCAGAGATGTCAAGATCGATTTAGATCACCCAGGTGACTGACAGCGAGAGGGGGCGCTGGCAGCAATGGCAGAGATGAGAAAAACGCCGACAATTCAAGATGTTGCGCGTTTCGCGAAGGTATCAACAGCCACTGTGAGCCGCGCCCTGTCCAACCCCGGCAGGGTCAGCGAAGGGACACGCGCGCGCGTTTCCGAGGCCATTCGTGCAACCGGTTACACATTGAACCAGGCCGCCCGATCGCTCCGGCAGAGGAGCAGCCGCACGATCCTTGTCGCCCTTCCCGACATCCGGAACACGTTTTTCTCCACAATCCTGGATGCCATCGAGCGGGAGGCGACTCATCGCGGATACGGAATGCTGGTGGCCAATCTGTTCCTGGCGCAGAAACCGGCTCAGCGCCTGCAGGACTACATGCTGTCCAACCGTGCCGACGGGCTCCTGTTGCTCGATGGGTCGCTGGACCTGGGCATCTTGCAGTCGCTGGTGGCCCCGCCGCATTCCGTGCCATTGGTCCTTGCCTGCGAAGAAATACCCAATTCGGGTTTCCACATGGTCCTCACCGACAATCAGCAGGCAGCCGAACGTGCAACGCGACACCTGATCGATCTTGGGCATAAGCGCATCGGCCACCTGCTTGGTCCAGAGCCAAATGTCGTGGCGCGTGACCGCTTGGCGGGATTCACGCGGGCTATCAGTCAGGCAGGACTGCCCCTGCGCCAAAGCTGGCTGTTGCGGGGCAATTTTGAGCTGGAGAGCGGGTTTGCCGCCGCCTCGCAGTTCATGTCGCTGGAAGAGAGGCCAACCGCTGTCTTCGCCGCCAATGACGAATCGGCGATCGGCTTTCTCTCCGGCCTGCGCCAGTATGGCGTGGAATGCCCCAGAGACATTTCCGTCGTCGGCTTCGACGATCTGGCCGTAGCCGCTCACTACGCGCCACCGCTCACGACCATGCGACAACCGCGCGAATTGCTCGGGCGCATGGCCGCGGAGGCCCTTATCGATATTCTCGAGGATGTGGAGCAGCAGCGCGGACGCCTGCGGATCGTGCTCAACTCAGATCTCATCGTGCGGGAAAGCACGGCCTATTTGCGTTAGATTCGGACTGGCAATCGCATCGGTGGCTATAGCCTTGCGCAAAAAATGCGCTAAACAGGCGCCGTGCGGTCCCGTAGCTCAGCTGGATAGAGCAGCAGCCTTCTAAGCTGAAGGTCACAGGTTCGAGTCCTGTCGGGATCGCCAATTTCCCTGGTCCTTATGGTTGTTGCGGTCGGCGGGGATTTTCCGAAGTCCTGACGGTGCCTGATTGTATTCCCCTCTAATCCTGGCGTTTGCGGCTGACCCGCCAAGGCGGGCTGACGTGAAACGGTTTGATGGAAACAAAGGGCTCCTGCAGGGTGCGCGCAATCCGCGCCGCGCTATGGAGCCGACAAGTCTCGTTCCGAGGGTATGGAAACCCGGAAGCGTGCGCCCCCGTTTGCCATGTTGGACGCTTCAACGCGCCCCCGGTGCGCCAGGGCGATGGCGCGGACGATGGATAGGCCGAGACCGC
>CBFGPB010000013.1:0-21386 GCA_965650545.1 uncultured Devosia sp.
ACTAAGAACCACTACGGCTACTCGTTTGACTTGGCTGATTCCGTCGAAATCTGGAACGGCAGCACCTGGCCCAAGAACATTCCGGGCGTCCGGATCTGGGATGACATGCTCAAGTCCGGCCGAATGCTCGGTGGACGGGGCGGCAGCGATTCCCACCATGGCGTCCCCGATCGACCCGAGCTGACCACGCCCCAGTCGATCGAGGCGACCGCCAACTATGTGGGGACACCGACAACCTGGGTCTATGTCCGGGAAAGGTCGAAGTCGGCCATTCTCCAGGCCATGGCCGCCGGTCGCGCCTCGGTCAGTGCCAATCCTTTCAATCCCCGTGTGGAGCTGGTTGCGGACCATGACGGTGATGGCGTCATGGACATGATGATGGGCGACAACGTCAAGCCGACCGGAGGGCCGGTGACTTTTGAAGTCCGCCTTTGCGGCGGCGGGATAGAGGGGGCGTCCTATCGCGTTCGGGTGATCAAGAACCGGGACGATTTCGGCTCCTACCTGACCGACGGTGAAACCCGCAGCGTCCGCTTTACAGATGTTCCCGGAGTGGCCGAGCGCAACTACTATCGCGTCGAGATCGAAGGGCCACAGGTGCCATACCCTGCTGTCCCCAATTCCATGGCCCTGAGCCAGAACATGGTCGCGCTCTCCAACCCGCTTTACTTCAACTACGACCCGGCCTTCTGACCGAGACCGTCAGCCGATCGTGTCGCGCCGCATCTGGCTGGGCGTGAGGCCATAGGCCTTGCGAAAGTGTTCGTAGAACTGCGTTTGCGATCCGAACCCCGCCTGGAAGGCAATGTTGGAAATCGACTGATTGCCGTCGAACAGCAGCGATCGCGCCCGGATGAGGCGCATGCGAACGACGAATTTCTGGATCGAGATATGCATGACCTTGGTGAAAAGGTCGGCGGCGTAGTTGGGATGTAGGCCCACCACCTTTGCAATGTCCTCGGCCGCCAGCGGATCGGTGATGTTCTCCACGATATGGCGCACCATGCGCACCACGTAGCGCACTGGCGTGGCGGTGCGGGTGCGCGTACCCGTCCGCTCGAGCCATGCAGGAAGCAGCGTTTCCCAGCCGGTTACGGCGGCGCGGCGGAACATGGTGCCGATCTCGGCGCGCACCAGGTCCGTGCGGACCGCATTGCCGCTGCGGTAGTCGGCATGCCAGCGCTCCAGCATGTCCAGCCCTCCGCATTCCGGCGTGAACTGGATCACGCCGCCGCCCATCAGAGTCTCGGTCAGACGCCCCAGTTGCGGCATTTCGAGGAAAGCATCCATGGGGAGGTAGATGTTTATCTGCCGGGCCTCCTCGGTATCGTGCAGCCCGACAGTCTGATGCGGAATACCTGCCCAAAAGGCGATAAGGCGATTTGCACCGACGCTGATCGGGCCGCCGTCGAAGACGTAGTCCATGCTTCCTTTGGTCAGCCAGTTGAACTCGATATGGCCATGGCTATGGGCTTGCGGCATGATCTGGGGTGCGAACGCCCTGATGCCGAAGCGGCCAAAGGCCTTGCCCGACGCATAGAAGCTGCGGTCCGATCGTGGCATGGGGCGCGGCGCTTTCTCGCGCCGGCGAGTTAGGGCAGGGCTGCTGTCATCAATCATACTAATCTGCCCTTTTCTGAGAAACCCGGAAGAAGTCTCTATCATTCCGGATTGAATCCCGGCTGGCAAGTCGTAGGGTTTACACACGCACCGGAGCATGGACCGGAGGAGTTCAGGTCCTCTGCGATAGCCGCTTGAGCCCGGTGTGAAAAGGGAGGTTCTATTGAGAAAGCACGTGTATGCCCTTGGCGGGGCAGGACTTTTGCTGTCCGTATCGATGCTCGCGTTGCCAGCGCAGGAATTGACGGGCGAGTTGCCCGATCCGCCGGAATTCGCCGCGCAAAGCGAACCCGTCTTCGTCAGCATTTCTGACATCATGGAATATCGGGCACTGCCCGAATACCACGAGCCCGACTGGGTCACGTCCAAATATGTCGACGCCGGCACCCTGCCGCCGGTAGCCGAACGCCTCCCCAAGGAGCCGCTGGTCTACAAGGCAGCCAATATGCCTGACGGCATTGGCGTCTATGGCGATACCATGCGCCACGTCATCGGTGGTCGGCCAGAGGGCTGGAACTATATCGGCGGCCAGAGCCAGGGCTGGGGCGGCATCGATATCGGCCTCAGCGAATGCCTGACGCGAACCGGTCCGCTGTTCATGGTCAAGGCCGACGAACTCGAGCCCATGCCCAACCTCGCCAAGAGCTGGGAATGGTCTGAAGACGGCAAGCAGCTGACCATGCACCTGATCGAAGGCGCAAAATGGTCTGACGGCGACCCCTTCGATGCTGAAGACGTGATGTTCTACTGGGAGGACAACGTCCTCGACCAGAATGTTTCGCCCCTCAACGGCGCGACCCCGGAAACATTCGGCGAGGGCACCACGCTCGAGGCTCTCGATCCCTATACGATCCGCTGGACCTTCCAGGACGCGTTCCCCACCCAGTACCTCTATGCAATGGCCTATGGCACTTTCTGCCCGGGTCCGAGCCACATCCTCAAGCCGGAACACCCTAAATACAATCCGGACAATACCTACGAAGAGTACAAGAACGCCTTCCCGCCCGAATATCTGAATATTCCGGTGATGGGCGCCTGGGTGCCGGTGGAATACCGCCCGGATGACATCATCGTCATGCGCCGCAACCCCTACTACTGGAAGGTCGACGAGAACGGCAATCAGCTGCCCTACCTCAACGAGATGCACTACCGCCTCTCGACCTGGGCTGATCGTGACGTTCAGGCCGTGGCTGGTTCGGGCGACTTCTCCAACCTCGAACAGGCCGAAAGCTATGTCGAAGCCCTGCGCCGCTCGGCTGAGGACAGCGCTCCGGCCCGTCTGCAGTTTGGCGCCCGCACCATCGGCTATGCACTGCGCATGAATCTCTCCGGCAACGGCTGGGGCGAACCGGATGAACGTGGCCAGGCAATCCGCGAGCTCAACCGCAACCTCGACTTCCGCAAGGCCGTCACCATGGCCGTCGATCGGCAGCGCCTCGGTGAATCGCTGGTCCGCGGTCCGTTCACCGCCATCTATCCAGGCGGTCTCTATGCCGGCACGACCTATTACGACAAGGACTCGACCGTTTACTACCCGTTCAACCTGGAAGCCGCCAACGCGCTGCTCGATGGTCTGGACCTGGTCGATACCGACGGCAATGGCATCCGCAACTTCCCCGAGGGCACCGCTGGCGGCGCCGACGTGGAAATCACGCTGCTGGCCAATACTGACTACGGCACGGACACCAACCTCGCCGAAGGCGTCATCGCCCAGATGGAGCCGCTTGGGATCCGCGTGATCGCCAACTTCCAGTCGGGAACGGCCCGTGACGACATGGCCCAGGCCGGCCAGTTTGATTGGAGTGTGGAACGTCAGGGCGCGGAAATGGTCTCGGTGGTCCAGGGCACGGCCTCGCTTGCCCCGACCGGTCCGCGGACGAGCTATTTCCACCGGGCTGGTACCGACGGCACGCTCGATCTGCTGCCGTTCGAAGAAGAGCTGGTTGACGTGGTCAACAAGTTTATCGCTTCGAGCGACAATGCCGAACGCGCCGAGCTGATGAAGCAGTATCAGCGTCTCTTCACCGAGAATGTCTATTCGGTGGGTCTGACCCAGTATCCGGGCGCCCTGATCATCAACAAGCGCTTCGCTAATATCCCGGCTGGTGCACCGATCTTCATGTTCAACTGGGCTGAAGACAACATCATCCGCGAGCGCGTCTACGTGCCGGAAGACAAGCAGGGCGACTACGAGCTGCATCCCGAAACGCTTCCCGGCGCGCCGGGCAGCGCAGGGCCGATGTGACCTGATCCTACCTCCGGGCCGGCGGCGCGCCGCCGGTCCATCCCTCGCCGGTTCCGCCTCCGCTGAGCGGCGAGGGCCCCAATTAACGTCAAGAGGCCAAGATGCTCCGCTTTCTCGTCATGCGCATCCTCGGCGCGATCCCGCTGCTGTTCCTGCTGAGCGTCGTGACCTTTGCCATCATCCAGGCGCCTCCGGGCGACTATGGCGACACCATCCGTTCCATGCTGATCAATCAGGGCGGCGCTGCCCCGGACGTTGCTGAGGCACAGGCCGAAATCTATCGCGAGGCCAATGGCCTCAACGACCCGATTATCGTTCAGTACTTCCGCTGGATCACCGGGATCGTGACCCGTTTCGACTTCGGGCATTCGTTCTTCTACAACAAGGACGTGGGTCTGGTGGTGGCCGAACGGCTGCCGGCGACAATCCTTCTGGCGCTGACCTGCCACGTCCTTGCATCCGTCCTCGGTATCGGCCTCGGCATCGTGGCCGCCACCCGGCAGTATTCCTGGGCGGACACGCTTCTGGGCATCATCTCCTTCCTGGGGATGACCATCCCGCGTTTCCTGTTAGCCATCATTATTCTCTACGTTCTGGTCTTCCGCCTCAACGTTTCGGAGGTCGGCATGTTCTTCTCTGCCCGCTATGGTGGCGCGCCCTGGAGCTGGGACAAGTTCGTCAACCTCGTCCAGCATGTCTGGCCGGTGGTCTTCATCGCCACGTTTGGCGGCCTCGCCTACAATATGCGGGTCATGCGGGCCAACCTGCTCGACGTGCTCAACTCCCAATATGTCGAGACAGCCCGCGCCAAGGGCCTTCCCGAAGGCGCCGTCATCATGAAGCATGCCGTGCCAAATGCCCTGCATCCGCTGGTGGCCTATCAAGGCGTCGTGCTTCCCTACATGCTCACCGGTGAGATCGAAGTGGCCATCGTCTTTGGCCTCGCTACTGTGGGACCGGCGATTGTTGGCTCCATGGGCGTCGGCGACGTCTATGTCACCGCCACCTTCATGCTCGTGCTGGCCACGACCCTGATCATCGGCAACATCATCGCCGACCTGCTTCTGGTTGCTCTCGACCCACGCGTCCGTCTCGGAGGGAGTTCCGAATGACCCGCTCGGATTCAGAGATCGACACCCGCTCCGCCATGCCCCTCCCGACCGATGTTCAGGCTGGGCCCGCCACCACACCGGCCGAAGAGGCCGACATACCACCCTCAGTCACCCGCTATGGGTCGGGCAACGAAACCTATGCCGCCCTCGTCTGGCGCCGCTTCCGGCGTTCGACCATGGGGATGATTGGGCTGGTGCTCGTTGCCATGCTGCTGATCATATCGGTCTTCGCAGATTTCTTCGCGCCCATGGACCCTAAGGAAGCGAACCTGCCCTTCGCCCAGCCGGACACGATCCTGTTCGAGGACCCGGACGGCAATTTCAGCCTGCTGCCCTATGTATATCCCATCGGCGACACCGGCGAACTCGATCCCATCACGTTCCAGCCGCTGACCGGCGCCGACAAGACCAATCCGACGCCGACCGGCTTCTTTGTCCAGGGCTATGACTATTACCTGCTTTGGTTTATCCCGGCCAATATCCATTTCTTCGGTTCCACCGACGGCCGGCCGATCCAGCTTCTGGGCACCGACAAGTTCGGGCGCGACATCCTTTCGCGCGGCATTGTCGGCTCGCGCATCAGCCTGATGATCGCCCTCGCGGTGGTGACCATAACCACCATCGTCGGCACTCTGGTGGGCATCGGCTCGGGCTATATCGGGGGACGACTTGACGCCTGGGTACAGCGCTTCGTCGAATTCGTCCTCGCCTTCCCGCAACTGCCGCTCTACCTGGCCCTGACATCCCTGATTCCGGTGACGGCACCGTCCAACGTCTTCCTCACATTCGTGATCTTCGTCATGGCGGTGCTGGGATGGGCCCAGTTGAGTCGCGAGGTGCGGTCCAAAACGCTGTCGCTTGCCCGCATCGATTATGTGCGAGCCGCCATCGCCGTGGGGGCCAGTGACGGACGCATCATCACCCGCCATATCCTGCCCAACGTGTTGAGCCACATCATCGTCGCCATCACCCTGGCAATCCCCAGCGTCGTGCTGCTCGAGAGCTTCCTTGGCTTTCTCGGCTTTGCAGTGAAGCCGCCGCTGATCTCCTGGGGCCTGATGCTGCAGGATACGGGCACCTTCTCGGTAATCGGCTCCTATCCATGGATCCTGTCGCCCGTGATCTTCGTGCTCATCACTGTCTTTGCCTTCAATGCGCTGGGTGACGGCCTGCGCGATGCCGTCGACCCTTACTGAGGAGCAGACCATGACTTCGGAAAATCTTGCGCCCAGCGAGCGGCACGATCTGGGCAGTCACGGTCGCGAGTTGATCCTCGATGCCCGCAATGTCGGTGTCGATTTCAAGGTCGAGGGCGGCGTGGTGAACGCCGTGCGCGACGTCTCTTTCCAGCTCCACAAGGGCGAAACCATCGCGCTGGTGGGTGAAAGCGGCTCGGGAAAGTCAGTCACGGCGCGGACGCTGATGAAGCTCCTCACCAAGCGCGCAACCATTCTGCCGCAGACTCGCATCACCCTTTCCGGCAAGGATGTGGTTTCGATGAACGACCGCGAGATGCGCAAGCTGCGCGGAAACGACATCGCTATGATCTTCCAGGAGCCGATGAGTTCGCTCAACCCGGTCTATACGATCGGCCAGCAGATCTGCGAGATCATCCACCTGCACAATAGGGTCTCCCGGCAGGAGGCGATGGTCCGGGCGGAGAAGCTGCTCGAAGAGGTGCAGATTCCCGAACCGCGTGCCCGCCTCAACAATTATCCGCACCAGCTGTCCGGAGGGCAGCGGCAGCGTGTCATGATCGCCATGGCGCTCGCCAATCGCCCCGAAGTGCTGATCGCCGACGAACCGACTACTGCGCTGGACGTGACCGTTCAGGCGCAGATCCTCAATCTCATCAAGGATTTGAAGGACAAGTACGGCATGGCGGTGATCCTCATCACCCATGACCTGACGATCGTCCGCCAGTTCTCCGAATATGTCTATGTGATGCAGAACGGCCGGGTGCAGGAGCACAACGAGACCGAGGCCCTCTTCGCCAATCCGCAGCACCCCTATACCAGGCACCTGCTGGCCTCCGAACCCAAGGGCACGGCCTTGCCGCTCGAAGAGGGCGCGCACGAGACCATACTCGAGGGCAAGGAGGTCAGGGTTACCTATACGCTCAAGCGTGGCGGCATGTTCAGGCCCGACTTTTTCGAGCTCAAGGCCGTGGACAATCTCGATATCAAGCTGATGCGACATGAGACGCTCGGCATTGTCGGCGAAAGCGGCTCGGGCAAAACGACCTTCGGCCAGGCTCTTATCCGCCTGATCGGCAATCAGGGCGGCCAGATATGGTTTGATGGCGAACGTATCGATGGCCGCGATCGAAAGGCCATGCGCCCGCTGCGCAGCCGCATGCAGATCGTCTTCCAGGATCCATTCGCCAGCCTTAACCCGCGCATGTCGATCCGCCAGATCATCGAGGAGGGGCTGGTGGTCAACGGCATCGGCGCCAACAGCCGCGAACGGGTCGACCGGGTTCGCCAGGCCCTTCGCGATGCCGGGCTGCCGGACAATATCCTGCAGCGCTTCCCGCACGAATTCTCCGGCGGGCAGCGCCAGCGCATCGCCATTGCCCGCGCCATAGCGCTCGAACCCGAATTCATCCTGCTCGACGAGCCGACCTCAGCGCTCGACCTGTCGGTGCAAGCACAGATCATCGACCTGCTGCGCAAACTGCAGGACGAGAGAGGCCTAAGCTACCTGTTCATCAGCCACGACCTCAAGGTCGTGCGCGCACTCTGCCACCGTGTCATGGTCATGCAGCACGGCAAAATCGTTGAGCAGGGGCCGGTCAACGAAGTTCTCATCAACCCCAAAACCGAATATACGGCCCGGCTGGTCCGCGCCGCATTTGAAATAGCCGCCTAGTTTCCGGAGCTTATCTTAAAATGGCAAACCCCAAGATCACCTTCATCGGCGCCGGCTCGTCCGTGTTCATGAAGAACATCGTCGGCGACATCCTGCAGCGCCCGGCGCTGGCAGGTGCCGAAGTCCGGCTGATGGACATCAATCCCACGCGCCTTGAAGAAAGCGCCATCATTGCCGGCAAGCTGGTCAAGACGCTGGGCGTGCCCGCGACGGTCAAGACCTACTCGAACCAGCGCGAAGCCCTTGATGGCACCAATTTCGTCGTCGTCTGCTTCCAGATCGGCGGCTATGAGCCGTCGACGGTCATCGATTTCGACGTGCCCAAGAAGTATAATCTCCGCCAGACGATCGCCGATACGTTGGGCATCGGCGGCATCATGCGCGGTCTGCGCACCGTGCCCCATCTCTGGAGCATCTGCGAGGACATGCTGCAGGTCGCGCCCAACGCCGTCATGCTGCAATACGTCAACCCCATGGCGATCAACACCTGGGCCATTTCGGAAAAGTACCCGACCATCAAGCAGGTTGGTCTTTGCCACTCGGTGCAGGGCACCGCGCACGAACTGGCCCACGACCTCGACATTCCCTACGAGGAGATCCGCTACCGGTCGGCCGGCATAAACCACATGGCCTTCTTCCTCAACTTCGAGCACCGCCAGGCGGACGGGACCTACAAGGATCTCTATCCCGAGTTGCACCGCGCCTATCGCGAAGGCCGCGCCCCCAAGCCCGGCTGGAATCCGCGCTGCCCCAACAAGGTGCGCTACGAGATGATGACGCGCCTGGGATACTTCGTTACCGAAAGCTCCGAGCACTTTGCCGAGTACACGCCTTATTTCATCAAGGAAGGCCGCGAGGACATCATCGAGAAGTTCGGGATTCCCCTCGATGAATACCCTAAGCGCTGCGTCGAGCAGATCGCGAGCTGGAAGAAGACCAGCGAGGACTACAAGAAGGCCGACCGGATCGAGGTCAAGCAGTCCAAGGAATATGCCTCGTCCATCGTCAATTCGGTCTGGACGGGCGAACCCTCGGTCATCTACGGCAATCTCCGGAACAATGGCGTGATCACCTCTCTGCCCAATGCCGCGGCCGTCGAAGTGCCGTGCCTGGTCGACGACAATGGCCTGCAGCCCACCTATATCGGCGACCTGCCGCCGCAGCTCACCGCGCTCATCCGCACCAATGTCAATGTGCAGGAGCTCACCGTTCGCGCCCTCATCGACGAGAACCGCGAGCACATCTACCACGCTGCCATGATGGACCCGCATACGGCGGCCGAACTCGACCTCGATCAGATCTGGAACCTGGTCGACGACCTACTCGACGCCCATGGCAGCATGCTGCCCGAATGGGCGCGTGGCTCCCGGAAGCAGCGCGTAGCGTAATTCGCGGCGCATCGTCCTCCAGCTGCTTCCACACCCCGGCGTCCTCCGGCGCCGGGGTTCTTTGTTGTCCGAAAATAGGTTGGCCTGACGCGCCTACGGCAGAGCCTCGATGGTCTGCACCATCAGCAACATGGCAAATGCCGCCAGTGCCACGGCGGTGATCCGCTCCACCCGCGAGGATGTGAGCAAGCCTGCCGAACGCCGGGCTGCCATCGTGCCCAGCGTCATCCAGCCGACAGCCGTTACGATCACGAGGCCGGCGAACAGGCCGAGATAGGGCAGTCGAGCCACAAATCCGGCCGGCGGGAAGATGGCAAATGCGAAGATCAGCGCCTTTGGATTGACCAACGTCGTGACAAACACGCGACCCAGTGCAATGCCGCTTTGCCTGAAATCGCTGCGTCCGGCATCCTGCCAGAGCTTCCATGCCGACCAGATGAGGAAGGCGGAAGCCAGCAGCTTTGCACCCACAGGCACCCAGGGCTGGCTGGCCGAGGCCGCGCCGACCAGTTCCGTCCAGGCCGTTATGGCAATGAAATAGCCCAGCACCTCGCCGGCCAGCAGCGGCAGCGATCTGGTTACGCCACGCTGCGCACCGGCTGCAGCCATCAGAGTATTGGTCGGCCCCGGCGTCGCGAGCAGGGCCAGGACCCCCAGAATGAACGGAATCTGATCGCTCAAGCCATCTCCTGCACGATGCGCAGAAACTCGGCATGTCCGAGCGCATGGTTCGCGGCAGCTCGATACTCGCGCACGAGACTCTCAAATGTCTCCTGCGCAAATCGGCGCAGCTTCGGATCACGCTCCATTTCGCGCCGCGCAAGCCCCTGGTCGAGGAGGCCCAGACCATTGAGCACTGGATAGTGCAGCTGCGTCTCGATATGCGGCAGTCCACCCAGATAAGAGGGGAAATGCTCGTGCCGCGGCATTTCCTTTTGCCAGCGCGCCAGCCGTTCCTTGGTTTCAGGGTGGATGCGATTGGCCCTGACCTCGCGCCAGAACGGAGTGTCCTCGCGTTCGACCACGTAGTGGGTGTTGACGAAGGTGCGGAAGTCATCGACCTGCCGCCCAACCCTTGCGTTGTAATCTGCCCTGTCCTTGTCGGTCATCTCGGACGGCTTCTTCAGGAAATGCCGGCCGAACAGCATCATCTGCACGATTGTGCCATGGATCGAGGTGGATTCGAGCGGCTCGAGGAAGCTGGAACTCAATCCCACGGCAAGGCAATTGCCGATCCAGGCATTTTCCAGCCGGCCGATCTGGAAGCGGATATCGCCGCGCACCTCGATGGGATGCCCAAGGACCCGCTCGACTTCCTCCTTGGCCTGTTCCGGCGTGGAGAACTCATCCGAGTAGACATAACCGCAGCCATAGCGGGTGCGCGTCGGGATCTGCCACATCCAGCCCGCGCTTTGCGCCCAGGCGCGGGTATAATTGGCCAGTTCCTCGCCGGGCTTGAGATCGACCCAGAAGGGCAGGGCGCGATTGACCGGCAGTTCATGCGCGTAGGATTTCCAGGGCGCCTGCATTTCCTTGACGATGATCTGCTTGCGGAACCCGGTGGCGTCGATGAAGAAATCCGCCTCCAGCCGCGAATTGTCATCCAGGATCAGGGCGGAGATATCGCCAGTCTCTCCGTTCCGCTCCACCCCGGCAACAATGGCATCGACCTTTTCGACGCCCTTCGACTTGCTGGCAAAGAACTTGCCCACCAGCGCCTGGTCGAAGTGATAGGCATGGTGAAACGGGCCCAGCGGGATCAGCGACCCGTCGGCCTTGCGGGCATAGGGCGCCTTCTTCTGCTCCAGCAGAGGCTGGAACAGGTGCATCTCCTGCACCGGCCGTCCGGCCGCGACCGCGTAGACATTGAGATAGTCCGAGGGCGCGCCAGGCGGCGCCTGAACAACCTGGTGCGGATCGTCGATCGGGCCGTAATAGGTATAGCCCTTGCGCCGCCAGTCCTCGTGGCGGATGCCCAGCTTGAAGCTGGCATCGGTCTTGCGGAAGAACTCAAACTCGTCGATGCCGAAATGCTTGAGCAGGACGCGAAAAGCCGCCGTCGTCGCCTCGCCCACGCCGACGGTCGGAATCTTCGAGGATTCGACGACCGAGAGCCGGATATCGAGCCCCTGCTGCCGCGCCTCATCCTGGATGATGAAGGCCGCGATCCACCCCGCCGTGCCGCCCCCGACAATCACGAAATGCGCTGGCTTTTCCATGGCTTAATCCTCCCAAACGCGAGGCTATTTGTCCTCCGCCTCTGGCGCAAGCGCAGGCGAGGGAACCAGCAGGAAATCCGAGAAACCCGAAAGTGTCTGCCGCGATTCCGACGTGAAAAGGCCTCCGGTTTTCGCCGAAGGCCATCCGATTAGGTCAATTCCATCTAGTGGTGAGCGCCGCTCATCTCGCGGAGCTCCTCCACCGAGCGCACGCGCTTGCGGGCAGCACCCTCCCAGTCGCGGGTCTTGACGGTCGACTTGGCCAGCCGCTCCTTTGCCGCGGGGACCGCATCGGCATATTGCGGCAGCCACTGTGCCTGGGCGACAACCATCTCGTCGACCATGGCCCAGACTTCGTCCGGCGTGCAGATGGCGCCCACCAGCGGGTCATGCAGCACCGCAAGTTTGAGCGTATCGATATTGCCCGTCATCGCGGCCTCCACCGAGAGCCGCTGCACCGAGACCGAGACCGAGCAGGTCGCGGCACAGGCCGTGGGGAGGGTGATCCCCTCGATCATGTTGATGCCGAAGCGGTCGACATAGCCGGGGCTCTCGATGATCGCGTCATCGGGCAGGTTGGTGATGATGCCATTGTTCCGGCGATTGAAATGGCCGCGATAGACCCGGCCCGTCTCCATCGCCTCGATGATGTGGCTGGCGTGCTCGCTCGTGCGCTTGTGCTCGGAGAGCGGCTTGGCTGCCTGCTCCTTGAACATGGGGAAGTCAGTTTCGAACCAGTTCCGGCGCTCGGTGGAATAGCGCAGGTAGCCGCCGGTCTCGCCATGGATCCAGTCGCTCATGTCGATCCAGCGGCCGATTTCCTCGGGACGCTTGCGATACCAGGGCAGGTATTCGGAAAGATGCCCGTTGCTCTCGGTCGAATAGACGCCGAAGCGCTTCAGCACATCGATGCGGACCTTCTCGGTCTTGGAATAAATCGGGTGAGCCTCGAAGCCGGCGATGAGCTCGTCCGCCTCGATCTTCCGGCCCTTGGCGCGGACATCGATATACCAGGTCTGGTGATTGATGCCCGAGCAGACGTAGTCCAGCTCGTCATCGCTGACGCCGAGCACCTGCGCAATCTGGTGCGCGCCATGCTGCACGCCGTGGCAGAGCCCAACGACATTGACCCCGCCATACATTTCGGCGGCCCAGGTATTCATCGCCATGGGGTTGGCATAGTTCAGGAAGAGCGCGCCCGGCTCGGCGACTTCGCGGATATCCTTGCAGAAGTCGAGAATGACCGGAATGTTGCGCTGGCCATAGAGGATGCCCCCGGCGCAGATCGTGTCGCCCACGCACTGGTCCACGCCATATTTGAGGGGAATGTTGACGTCCGTTGTGAAGGCTTCGAGCCCGCCTACACGCACGCAGCTCATGATGTAGCGGGCACCGCTGATCGCCTCCCGCCGGTCGGTCGTGGCGGTCACCTTCGCCGGCAGGCGGTTGACGGCCACGATCGTCTCGATCACCTGCCGCACCATATCGAGATTGTGCGGGTTTATGTCCGTCAGGGCGAACTCGCAATCGACGAATTCAGGCACCTTCAGGAGATCGCAGATCAGGGTCTTGGTGAAGCCGATCGACCCGGCGCCGATCACGGTAACTTTGAACGACATGCGATTTCCTCCACTTGTGCGGTGCATGCTTCGAGAGTGATCTATTGCTAGCGCCTCGCCCTCTGGAAGTGCTAGAGAAAGCTTGTGCGAAGGTGGGTAATTTCATGCTGTCCGAGCTTCTGTCCCATGGTCATTCCATTCGGGTTCTGCGTCCGCCCAAGGCGCCGGTGGCGCTCCATTGCATGGCCGTCAGCGCTGGCTACGAGCAGCGGCAGAACGAGGTCTATTCCTGGCATGGGTTGCAGCGCGGAACCTCACCCTTCGTCGTCGTGCAGCACACTTTGGTGGGGGAGGGGCGCCTCGACTTCGCCGGCGCCCACTTCCGTCTGCGGCCAGGCGACACCATGGTGCTGACCATGCCGCATGATCATCGCTATTGGCTCGAGCGGGGCGGGCATTGGGAATATTTCTGGATGGTCCTCAACGGGCGCGAAGCCCTGCGCCTCGCCCGCGAAATCATCGACGCGCGGGGACCCGTGCTGCGACCGCAAGCCGGTGTGGTCGACCGCCTCGCCGGCGCCTGCCTCGCGCTTGTTCGTCCGAACGTGGCTCAACCCGGAGAGATCTCAGCTGCAGCCTATGCGGCCATGGCTGCGCTCAACGACGCGGCCTTCTCCGATGCGGGGGAGGTCGAGCCCGACATTCCGCCGGCCATTCGCCGGGTCATGGCCTATGTCCAGGCCAATATCGCCTCGCCGTTGCAGATTGATCGCCTGGCATCACTGGCGGAGCTGAGCCGTGCGCATTTCGTACGCACCTTCACTGCCGAACTTGGGGTATCTCCGTCAGCCTGGGTCATGGAACGGCGCCTCGATCGCATCGAGCGCCTGCTGATAGCCACGGATATGACGGTCGGCGCGATTGCCGGTGCCACTGGCTTTGCTGATGCCAATTACCTGGCCAAGGCTTTCCGCCGAAAACGCGGCATGAGCCCGCTCGAATACCGCGACGCCGGCCGCCGCCCCGACCTTGAACTGTCCAGCGCGAGCGCCACTTGAGCGGATCGTTCATCCCCTCCGGCAGTCTCACCGATAGCGATCGAGATCCTCGTTCGACCACCAGGTGACGAGGACTATTCCCAAGTCGATGACACGTACCTTGCGCATGCGTTCGGCCCACCGCGCCTGCCAGCGCGGCTTCACTTTCCACAGGCCGTTGCCGGTTCTGATCGTAAGCCATGCCATCGATCTTGCCCCCAAGCCGACTGCGATATCACCAAGTTAGCGCAATCGGGGGGACGAAAACTATTGATAGAACTCACGATTTGAGGTCAGCCAGCGAAGGGCGGATATGCCCCTCATGCATAGCCAGCAGTCGTTGCGCCTCTGCGAGGGACGGCGCTCCGCTCGCAATCAGGATGGCTGGCTTCACGGCGCCGCCGCTGGCCGCAAGCGCTGCATCCGCCGCGTCGGCGCCCGCGCCGGTAACCGACATGACGATGCTGCGCGCCCGCATGCGCAGCTTCGCATTGTCGGCGACAACGTTCACCATGAAGCCGTCATGGACATGCCCCAGCCGGATGGCCATGAGCGTGGACAACATGTTGAGGGCGATTTTCTGGGCGGTGCCGGCGCCCATCCGGGTGGATCCGGCAATCACCTCGGGCGGTGTTTCGAGGCAGATACCGACATCCACGAGGTCGAAGAGTGGCGCGCCTCGATTGTTGGCGATGCCAATGGTGTGCGCCCCGGCCTGCCGGGCGGCCTCGACGGCGGCCAGGGGGTAGGGTGTCTGGCCGCTGGCAGTCACCGCGATCAGGCAGTCCCGCGGCGTCGGTGCCAGGGCGACGACCGCTTCACGAGCTGCCGCGCCGTCATCTTCCGGACCGCCGCGCATGTCGATCAGCGCTTCCTGGCCGCCGGCGAACAGGACAACTATCCGTTCTCTCGGAACTCCGTAGGTGCCCGGCAATTCAAGCGCATCCGCCAGGGCCATGAGCCCGGAGCTTCCCGCCGCCGCATAGATCAACCGGCCGCCAGTCCTTATCGCCCCTGCAGCCAGCGCCGCCGCGCGTGCAATGTCGAGCCCCGCGGCGCCCGCGGACCTGGCCGCCTCCGCCTGGCCTTCGGCAAGCAGGGCAAGAATCGCGTCGTCACTGCGCAGGTCCAGTCCATCGGCCTGCGGGTGGCGTGCTTCGGTTTGCTTTGCAGCCATGGGTTGCTCCCTCGGAACATGATGCCAAAAAAATACCACTTCGGGCCGGCATCGGGTCAAGGGATAGTTTGTGATTTGCAAAAGCGCAATATCCACAGCGGGATGGCCGGGAAGCGCTTGGTTTCCCACAAGGGGGCTTGGTAAATGGTATTTTATTGGTATTATGTGCCCGAGCGGTTCTGCCGCATCTGGCCTGCCGGCCCGGCGAATGGGCGGTCTAGGAGGACGTGTGACTGAACAGTCCGGCAACATCTTTGGCGACGGTGCGGTGGTTCTGCCAATCGGCGGCCCGCTCTACCTTCAGCTCAAACGCTGGCTAGAAGATGCCATAAAGCGCGGGCTTATCAACCCCGGCGATGCCTTGCCATCCGAACGCGATCTTGCCCAGCGCGCGGACGTTTCGCGCGTGACCGTGCGCAAGGCTGTCCAGCAGCTCGTCCAGGAAGGTGTGCTGGTGCAGCGGCACGGCTCAGGCACGTTCGTGGCGCCCGAGACGCAGCGCGTCGAACAATCGCTGTCCCAGTTGACTTCCTTTACCGAGGATATGGCACGGCGCGGCATGGCCGTGCGCGCCGAATGGCTGGAGCGTGGACTCTACATACCCTCGCCGGAGGAAACCATCATTCTGGGCTTGGGGGCGGGCGAGCGCGTGGCGCGCATCTCCCGTCTGCGCCTTACTGGCGACATGCCTCTGGCGATTGAACGCGCAAGCCTTTCGGCAGAGATCCTTCCTGATCCCGGGGCCATCAAGGACTCTCTCTACAAGCATCTCGAAGCTTCCAGCGCTCGCCCGGTCCGCGCCATCCAGCGCATTCGCGCGGCCAATATCGGGGGAGATGATGCGCATCTGCTGCAGGTTCCGGTGGGCTCCGCCGGACTGCATATCGAGCGCATTTCCTATCTCGGCACCGGCCGCGTCATCGAATTCACCCGCTCCATCTATCGGGGCGACACCTACGACTTCGTCGCCGAGTTGCGTCTGGGCGATGTTACCAATGGAGCCCGCAAGACGTGACCGACCAGACTTTCATGCGCCAGGAAGTTGATCAGATCCCCCAGGTGGTTGCTGGCTTCCTTGATGGATCGGCTTCGGTGCTCGACGACGCTGCGACGGGTCTGCGCGACCTTGATCCGGCACTTGTCGTCACCGTGGCGCGTGGCTCCTCGGACCACGCCAGCGCCTATCTGAAGTACGCCATCGAACTTGTCCTGGGCATTCCGGTCGCGTCCGTGGGTCCGTCGATCGCGTCCATCTACGGCAAGGATCTGCGCCTCGACCGCGCCGCCGCCATCGCCATCTCGCAGTCCGGCAAGAGCCCGGACATTGTCGGCATGGCCCAGTCCGCCCGCCGCAGCGGTGCCACCACCATCGCCATTACCAATACAGCCGGATCGCCCCTGGCCGAGGCCAGCGACTTCACCATCGACCTGCGCTGCGGGCCGGAAAAGAGCGTCGCTGCCACCAAGACCTTCGTCACCTCGGTCGTCGCTGGCCTGTCCCTGCTGGCCCGCTGGAGCGGCGACGCCGATCTCGGCCGCGCCGTCGCTGCTCTGCCGGAAAGCCTCGCCCGCGCCGTTGCCTGTGACTGGTCGGAGATGGTCGGCGCCCTCGATGGCCACAACGCTCTTTATGTACTGGGCCGTGGCCCCGGTTTCGCAATCGCCAACGAGGCGGCCCTGAAATTCAAGGAAACCTGCAATATCCAGGCCGAATCCTATAGTGCCGCCGAAGTCATGCATGGTCCCGTCGCCATCGTGACGCCGGGCTATCCCGTGCTGGGCCTGGCTGCCCGCGATGCCGCCGAAGCCTCGGTTGCCGACATGGCGCACAAGCTGGCCGGGCAGGGGGCCAAGGCCTTCCTCACCAGCGACCGGCCGGGCCCGGCCAAGGCTCTCCCCTTCGCCGCCACCGGCCATCCGATCACGGACCCGCTCGCTTTGATCGTCTCCTTCTATGGCTTCGTCGAGGCGCTCTCGCGCCATCGCGGTCTCAACCCCGACGTACCGCCGGCCCTCAAGAAGGTGACAGAGACGGTATGAGCGACCTGACGGCAGTTTCCGGCGCCCGTATTTTCGACGGCGAGGACTGGCATGACGATGCCGCCCTGCTGATCGAGTTCGGCTATGTCGCCGGCATCGTGCCGGCCGCAGCCGTCCCCGCGCATGCCGAACGTATGGCGCTCGATGGCGGCACGCTGGTTCCCGGCTTCGTCGACCTCCAGGTCAATGGCGGGGGCGGCGTGCTGTTCAACAACGCACCGACGCTTGAATCCATCCGCACCATTTGCGCCGCTCATGCACAGTTCGGAACGACGGCGCTGCTGCCGACGCTGATCACCGACACAGCCGCGATCAACGACCAGGCCATCGCGGCCGGAACTGCCGCTGCCGACGCCCGCGTTCCCGGCTTCATCGGTCTGCATCTGGAAGGCCCGCACCTGTCGCTTGCCCGCAAGGGTACGCATGATCCCTCCCTCATTCGCCCCATGGACGCCGACGACCTGGCGCGCCTCACCGGCGCGGCGCGAACCCTGCCCAACCTGATCTGCACCGTGGCCGCCGAAACCGTGCCCCCGGCGCAGATCGCTGCGCTGGTGGACGCCGGGGCCGTGGTGAGCATCGGGCATTCGGACGCCACCTATGCCGAGGCCAATGCCGCCTTCGACGCTGGCGCCAGCATGGTGACGCACCTGTTCAATGCCATGAGCCAGTTGGGCAATCGCGAGCCCGGTGTGGTGGGCGCAGCACTGGCGCGCCCCGAGGTCACGGCCGGCCTCATTGCCGATGGCATCCATGTCCATCCCGCTGCCATCGGCGTGGCCTTGCGGGCCAAGCGGGGGCAGGGGCAGATATTCCTCGTCACCGACGCCATGTCGCAGACTGGAACCGACCTCACCAGCTTCGAGCTCAATGGCCGCACGGTTACCCGCGCCAACGGCGCCCTGCGCCTTGCCGACGGCACCCTGGCCGGTGCCGATCTCGACATGATCGATGCCGTCAACTTCATGATCGACGCCATCGGTCTCGACCCCGCCGAAGCCTTCCGCATGGCCTCGCTCTATCCGGCCCGCGCCATCGGCATGGAGGCGACGCTGGGCCACCTCCGTCCGTCGGCCCAAGCCAGCTTCGTGCATCTGTCGGAGGACCGGCAGGTGCAGTCGACGTGGATTGCTGGCAGCAGGGTGTGGAAAGCCTGAGCTAGCCGCGCCCGATATAGGGCATGGTCGTCGCCATCACCGTCATGAACTGTACATTGGCATTGAGCGGCAGCCCGGCCATATAGCGGATGGCGTCCACCACATGGGCCACGTCGAAGGTCGGTTCCGGCATCATCGTGCCATTGGCCTGCAGCGAGCCCGAACTCATGCCACTGGTCATATCCGTCGCCGCATTGCCGATATCGATCTGCCCGCAGGCAATGTTGAAGGCGCGTCCATCGAGCGAAATCGCCTTGGTCAATCCGGTGATCGCATGCTTGCTTGTCGTATAGCTGGCGGCCTGCGGGCGCGGCACATAGGCCGAGATCGAGCCATTGTTGATGATCCGCCCACCCTGCGGGGATTGCGCCCGCATCATCCGGAAGGCCTCGCGCGCCACATAGAAGGCGCCATTGAGATTGGTGTCGATCATCTCGCGCCAGGTTTCCACCTCGAGATCGCCGAACACCTTGGCCGGCGCAAACCGTCCGGCATTGTTGAACACCAGGTCCAGCCTTCCATGTCGCTCGCGGACAGTGGAAAACAGGGACGCTACCGAAGCCGGGTCGGTCACGTCGCAGCTGACGCCGTCGATGCCATGCTGGCGGGTCACATCCTCGACCAGCGCCGTCCGGCGTCCGCAGATCATCACCTGCCAGCCATCGTCCTTGAGCCCCCGCGCCACCGCCAGGCCTATGCCTGACGTGCCACCCGTCACCACCGCGATTCTGCCCTCACCCAAAGCCTCTCTCCTTGTTTGTGCCGTCTCCGTGCCGCGATTTGGGCATTTGGTTGGCGTCGTTTCTTCTCTCTGGCGTCAGCCAGTGCCATGGCGGGCCACGCCCGGCAAAGGCCTCGATACGGGCAATTTTAACGAAATCTTCAGGGGGCTTAACAGTCCGTTTCGAACTGTGTGCTGAATCTGCAACAACACGGGCGCAACCAGATTGTGTCAGCCCCAAAACCGGCTTGCCGCGATTGCGTCCAAAGTTTGCATGCGTAGAGTGGGTCTTGCGAATCCATGCATGGGATCGTTTGTCGGTCGCAACGCGACGGCAACACACTGCACCACGAATAGTGTGGTCGCGTTTCGACAAACCGCTGGGTAACCGGCACAAAGAATGACTGACTTTGGAGGTCAATTAATGAAACTCAAGAGCCTTATCCTCGGTTCTGTTGCCGCCGCTGGTCTCTCGACCGCTGGCTTCGCTGCCGACCTGGGCGTCCTCACCTCGCTCGACGTGTGCGACTCGCTCGGCATCTCCGGCCTGACCATCTCGTCCTCGGACAACTGCCTGCAGATCACCGGTTCGGTCTCGTACGAATTCAACTGGGGTGACTACAACGGTTCCGCTTGGTCCGTGTTCACCAATGCTGGTAGCCCGGTTCCCCCGTCCACTGGTGACAACGTCTCGATCCCGGACAATGATGCCGTTGGCGCTCTCGACAACGAGTGGGACTCGAAGGTTGAGTCGTGGCTGAAGTTTGTTGGCACCGCTTCGAGCGACTTCGGTCCTGCTGCTGCCGTCATCAAGCTGAAGTCCGTCTCGCACAACACTGCCACGAATGAAGTTGCAGCTATCGGCGGCGATGCTACCAACGGTGGCGCTGCTGGTGGTAACGGTATCTGGATCGTGGACGAGGCCTATGTCTCGATCGGCGACACCACCACCATCATGGCTGGTAAGAAGGGCTCGATCGCGAACTTCGGCGACGACGTTCCGATGAACTTCCTCGGCCTGTTCAACTCGGAAAATGTCGACACCGGCGTGATGTATCCGAAGAACTCGATCCGCACCGGTGGCCATGTCATCCAGGTCGTGTCGCAGGTTGCTGACGGTGTGACCCTCAAGGCTGGTCTCGAAAACCTCGAGAACACTGCTTCGGTTGGCAACAACGGCTTCATCGCTGAGACCCCTGCCGCTTCGGCTGGTACCCTGGTTGGCGTGATCGAATATGCCGGCAACGGCATCACCGCTCATGCAACGGGTCTGGTTGCTGGTATCCTCGATGGTTCCGTCGACAACTGGGGCTTCCACGCTGGCTTCACCGGCACCTTCGACAACTTCACCGTCGTCGGCGCTGGCGCTTATGGCTATGACGTTGCCTCGACCAACTCCTACTGGAACATCCTCGGTTCGGCCAAGGCGACCTTCGACATCTTCGAGATCGCCCTCTCGGCTGAAGCCAGCGATGGCACTGCTGCTCCGTCGCAGTTCGGCGCTGGCGGCTCCATCGGTGCCACCGTCACCGAAGGCGTCAAGCTGAACCTCGGCGCTCGCTGGTTCGACGAAGACACCACCGCTGCAAACGACGAAACCCTCCAGATCGCTGCCCAGATCGTTGCCGCTGTCTCCGAGACCATCACCCTCACCGGTGAAGTCGGCATGTACAGCACCAACAAGGCCGTCGCCACTCAGTCCGACCTCTACGGTTCGGCTCAGCTGGCTTGGGCTCCGGGCGGTGGTTTCACCTCGTCCATCAAGGGCCAGGTCCACTCGACCGGCGCCTACAAGGTCACCTTCAAGGCCGCCAAGGAATTCAAGTAATCCTCGGATTACCTCTGATTTCGGAAAGGCCCGCTTCGGCGGGCCTTTCTTTTTTTGCTTCGAACCGTGCCAAAGGCTAGTTCACTCCCGTGGAGCGAATTTAGGTGAGAAGGCCATGAAGCTACGCTCGAATGGCAGGCCGTGTCGACGGCAGGTTCTCCCCAACCACCGCGCCGCCCTCGGACCTGATCCGAAGGCCTCTCGCCCGACAATGATTGGGCGTTCGTCGGCGGAGGTCCTCGCGTAAAGCGCGAGGACGGCCTCGGGTTTGTAACGATATCCGCACTTGCTGGTTGACCCCCACCATCTCCGCGCAAAATCACCCAGGTCCGCGCCATTTCCCCTTGTCCTGCCCGGCAAATCATCTACCGTTTGAAAAGTTGCGGTTTTCCAATGGATTCGGGATGATCAG
>CBFGPB010000014.1:0-19309 GCA_965650545.1 uncultured Devosia sp.
TCGAGGCGCGACCGGTCGCGCACAAGGAGCTTCTGGCGTCCACCCTTGACGATGCCCTGGCTTTCCCAGGCGCTGAAAAGCCGCGAGACGGTGTGCAGCGTCGTGCCGGTCAATTCGGCCACGTCCTGGCGACTGAGCGGGAAATCGATGTGGATGCCGTCCTTTTCACGACGGCCGGCCTGTTCCACCAGGCGCAGCACCGCATGGGCCACGCGCCGCTCCACCTCCTCGGTGGACATTTCGCGAATGCGGGTATGTGCTTCCTGCAGACGCTGGCCGATGGTCCGCATGGCATTGATCGCCAGGTGCGGATTCTGCTCGACAATGCTGCCCCAGACCTCGTTGGGCCAGGACATGAGCACGCTTTCTGCCGCAGCAATGGGCGTGCCGGGATAGTCGTCGCGCTGCAGCGCCTGGGCAAAGCCGAAGAGGTCACCGGGATGCACGACCCGCACGATGATCTGCTGGCCTTCCGCGGTCACCTGGGTCACCTTCAGGCGCCCATGCAGCAGGAGGAAAAACTGCGTGGCCCGCTGGCCCTGCTCGAAAACAGCCTCGCCGATCTTCACCCGCCGCATGGTGGCGCGCGCGAGCAGGCGATCGAGCTCGGCATCCGCCATGTTGGCGAATAGCGGCAGGCTGCGCACCAGGCTCCGGTCGATATCGGCCACAGAACTGTTTCCCGAATGACGATGCGTCCGGGATACATCAAAACCCGGATTCAGGATACAGCGGAGCTGTCGCACGTGACCAAAGGCGCCCGAAACCTGCTCAGCCATGTCAGCGGTCTGGAAGAAGCCATGCCACGAGCCGCTCGTGCCAGGCGGGCCGCCGGACGAGGCGGAAGCCCAGGTTGTCCGGAGGAATGCCCACCGAGCAACCGCCGCTCTTGGCATCCCGGATGAAGAAGCTGGTGGCGGCGCGATGCTTGCCCTCGAGCACCCTGATCGTGCAGGCCAGCTGTTCGCTGGCGACGTCACCCGTGGCATCGAGATGGATGCGGCGGTGGCAGGTGTCGGTCCATTCCCACACATTGCCGGCCATATCCATGACCCCGTGGCTATTGGCGCCGAAGCTGCCCAGTGGGCGTGGATCAGGGTCGGCCGTGCGGTTGCGCGCGGCCTCCTGGCGATAATTGGCGATCCAGCGCAGTGCCGGATTGTCCTCGCCGTTGCCGAGGCCGAGGGCATCGTCGGCATAGCGTTCTGCAGCGGCATAGGCCCATTCGGCATCGGTGGGCAGGGCCCAGTCCTGCCCCGTCCGGGTGCTCAGCCATCGTGCATAGGCAACGGCGTCCTCGAAGCTGACACCCGTCACCGGCACATTGCCGTCGCCCCTCAGCGGCGTCAGCGGCATTGCGCAGGCGGCATCGGCAACGCAGCGCGCATAGTCCGCGGCGCTGACCTGGTAGGTCATGATCGCGAGGGGTTCGGCGAAGCGGATCTGCTCCACGGGTCCATCGATGGGGACATTGTCACGCAGATAGTGGCCCTCGGGCCGGTAGGTGAGCGTTCCCGGAGGCAGAACGACGCTTGCTGGCGGCGCAAGATCGGCGGGCTGGAACGAGGCCGGCAGCGGTGCGAGTTGTGCTGCCAGAACGCCGATCGCCACGGCGAGCAACCCTGCTGGGAGCAGGAGTGGTATCGCATCTCGGGCACCAACGGCATGGGCGGTCATTTCTGCCTCCGGGAGATGCCGGCGCTAAGGGCATAGGAGCCGGCAACGGGGTGAGCGGGCGGCGGCTGCCGCCCGCCTCGATCACATCAGATAGGGCTGGGCGCCAGCACGCTCATCATCAGGTCGTCATTCCATTCGCCCTCGACCACGAAGTGTCCGGCCGCGCCGAACTCGAAGGCCTCGATGAGGTTGTGGTTGACATAGGCGTAGACGCCGGGCTGGTGGAACGTATAGACGGCCGCTCCCGCCGTGCCGCCGGGGATGAACCAGGTTTCCTGGTCGACATCGGGGGGCGTGTGGAACTTGCCGGTGGGCCAGACGAAATCGCCGTGCCCGCCAATCAGGTGCGGGCGCGTATCGCGATTGGCCTGCGAATGCAGGATCAGCACGGTCTCGCCGACCTTTGCCGTAAGGGCATTGTCGCCGGTGAGCGCGCCAACCTTGCCGTTGAACACGATGTGGCTGGGGATCAGCGTGCGCATGGCTTCGACGGCATCGGCATAGCCGTCGCCAATGCTCTCATAGGTCTTGTAGTTTCCGTCCGCGTCCTTGGGGACATAAAAGTCCTGCTCACCCACGTAGTAGGCGCGGTCATAGGTGATCGGGTTGCCCTTGGGATCCTTCAGGCCTTCCCGGGGAAGGACCATGATGGCGCCGTTCATGCCCGATGTGACATGCCAGGGCACCATGCCTTCGGGCGCGCAGTGATAGACAAAGACGCCGGCCTTGATGGCCTTGAACCGCAGGACCGCCTTTTCACCCGGATTGACATTGGTCATCGCCGCGCCGCCCAACGCGCCGGTAGCGGCGTGGAAGTCGATATTGTGCGGCATCAGGTTGGTGTCAGGATTGATCAGGGTGAGTTCGACATAGTCGCCCTCATGCACGACCATCATCGGACCGGGCACCGAACCGTTGAACGTCATGGCCCAGAGCTCGACGCCATCCTCGACTTCGTGTCGCTTCTCTTCGATCGTCATGGTGAACTCGACAATCCTGGGAGCCCCCGTGGCGACTTGTTCATGGGCATGCACGAACGGCGGCGCCACCAGATCGACCTTGACGCGCTCAAGCGTGTCAAAATCCACCGTCGGGACGGCTTCAACCGCTTCCTGCGCCGTTGCGGCGACCATCGATGCAAGCTGGGTAGTTGCCCCGATTGCGGCGGCACCCGCAAGTAAAGCGCGGCGCGACAGCAAGGTATTGTTTGCCATTGTTCTTCTCCATGACCCGGCACATCCAGTTTTGCGCCTTCGCCTCATCAATTACGCCCGTCTGTTGCCGGCTTCGTTGATCAGGCGCAAATATCGATCGCGGTTCCTGCTGCGGCCGGCAGCCTGATATTTGCGCCATGTCAAAGATTGCTTGCCCTGTTCTCCGTAGAAGGCTGCCAACGGGTCAGCCGACCCTATTGCCAAGGAGAACCTCGATGCGCGCTTTCGCGACCACCTTCATGACCGCCCTTACCCTGGCGGGGTTAGCCGCGCCCACGATAGCGGCGGACTATCAGATCCATATGCTGAACAAGGGCGAGGCCGGCACCATGGTGTTCGAGCCCAACTTCCTTGCCATCCAGCCGGGCGATACGGTGACCTTCGTGCCTACCGACAAGAGCCACAATGTCGAGAACATCAAGGACATGCTTCCCGACGGCGTCGAACCGTTCAAGAGCAAGGTCAACGAAGAGTTCACCATGACTTTTGACGTGCCCGGCCTCTATGGCATCAAGTGCACGCCTCACTTCGCCATGGGCATGGTGGGGGCGATCGCGGTGGGCGACGAGTTGCCCAACCTCGATGCAGCCAAGGCCGCGACGGTGCCGAACAAGGCCAAGGAACGCCTCGAAGCCGCCTATGCCGGCCTCGGCATCTAGAGCGCTTTCAGCAAAAGTGGACACCACTTTTGCGGTTCGAAAGCGTGACAAATCAAAGAAGTAGAGCTCTCGTTCTGATTCCATCAGAACGAGAGATGCTCTAGCGGCAGCGCAGGCGCTCCTTTGGGAGCCAGGGGAGGAAGCGGCGAGCCGCTTCCTCTGTATGGGTTTCAGACGCCGGCTTCGCCGTCCGCCAGCTGTCCGAGCTTCACCTGTGTCAGCAGGCTCAGTTCGTCATAGACGGTCCATTCATCGACGATCTTGCCGTTCTTCCAGTGATAGTGGCTCATGCCCATCACCTGCACGCGCTTGCCGGTCGGGTCGCCCAGCGTTCCGAGAATACCGTAGCCGAGGTGATGGCCTTCCATGATCCAGCGGACGGCGACCTTGGTGCCGCCTTCCTCGCAGGGATTGGAAGCGACATGCTGGATTTCGTAGGAGGCGTCGGGCAGCGAGCCGATCAGGCCCAGATGCTGGTGGATGATCGCGGCGTGGCCGTAGAGTTCTTTCATCAGCGGCCCGTGATACTGCGCATTGGGCGCATAGTCCTGCGCAATGCGGCCGAACATGCGCTTGGTGAAGACCTCGTGCAGCATCTCGATGGTCTGGGCTTCCACGTCATTGTGCGCCAGTGACGTATCGGCCTTCTCGGCCGGCGGCGTCTGGCCCACGAAGCGCCGGTTCTCGCCGATATCGAGCGAAGTCAGTCCGGCGGCAAACTTCGCCTTTGCAGTCTTCATGGCGAAATGGTTGGGGTCGAGCCCGAGTTGCTGGATGATGGCCATCGTGTCGGCCACGACCCATTCGCGGTAGATCTTGTTCTGGAAGATCATGCAGTCGGCAATTGTGCGGCTCACAAAGGGCTTTCCCGTGGGCGCGCCCAGATGGCCATATTGCGTGTGTCGGCCCGAGCCGGTCACCAGGTGGCTGGTATAGAAACCATCCTTGTCATTGCCGTTCCAGATCACCTGCGTGCCCATGCCGCGCCGCTCGGGAAACGAGACCAGCCGCTGGATCGTGTCACGCACCACGTCCTCGCGATTGTAGATGGTGCCGGTCGTGCCGTAGAGCACGATATTGTGGGTGTAATGGGTATAGATCAGCCCGATGTCGCGCTCGTCCCAGATCCTGTGGGTGCAGCGGATGATGTAGTCGACGATATCGGTATAGATATCGTCGAACCCTTCCAGCGACTGGCTGCGGGGTCGGTTGGTCGGTGCGAGCTCCTGGTAGTCGCGCCGCTCGACCTGCAGCACCTCTTCCTTGCGCGGCACCGGGCTCACGCCCTTGCCCTTGTTGGTGCTGTCGCTCTCGCTCATCGTGGCTCCTTGGTCTGCTGCCGGCATGGCATTGGGGTATGTGGGAGGACCGCCCAGCCAGGCACGCATATGACGCGCCACTGCAGCGGGATTTTCAAGCGGGGCGAAGTGCCCGGCATTGGGAATGGTGAAGAAGCGCCCACCTTCTATTCCGGCGGCCAGTTCCTCGTGGGCATCCAACGGGCAGACCTGCTCGTCCGCGCCGGCGAGGATCAAGGTGGGAACGCCGATCGCGCGCAACCTCGGACGGCTGTCCGCCCGGTTGATGGCCACTTCCGATTGCGCGGCCAGGACGCCAACTCCGGCGTCGCGTGCCATGGCCAGGATCGTGTCCTTCAGCCGCTCGTTCCCGGCATTGACCGGCGACACCAGCTTCTCCCAAGCGTCGAGGATATAGGAATCCATGCCCTCGGCCCGCGCCCTGGCGACGGCCGCGCGGCGCGTGGCGGCATTCTGCGCGGGGTCGGGCCGCGGCGTCGTGTCGATCAGCGCCAGCCGCTCGACCCGCTCCGGCGCCTGCGCCATCATGTCCAGCGCCACGATGCCGCCCAGCGAAAACCCGGCCAGCGCGAAACGTTCCGGCGCCACATCGAGAATCCGCGCCGCCAGTTCCGGTGCTGTCGAGGCGCCCGTCATTGCCATCACCCGGGTATCGGGATGGTCGAGCATCTCCATGAGCGGCCTGAACAGGCGCTCGTCGCAGACCGTGCCCGGCAGCAGCAGCAGCGGCACCCTATTGGCGCCCCTGTGTCGGTTCTTTGGCGTCGGCATGGCGTGAACGGTCATCGCAAGGTGCTGATCGGAGACATCGACGAAAGATCGATCCCTTCGCCGCAAAAAACTCTGGCAAATTTTGAATACGTATGCAAGATCAATTTCAGTCCCGCGTGAGACGCTTGCGGTTAACAGTCTGCCAGCAAATTGCCGTCTCGTGCCGTCGTTTCGGAGACCCATTCATGACCTCATCCCCCTTCCCCGGCGTCACCTATCTCAAGGCGCCCGAGCGCTCCTCCATGAGCGACAACGCCCCGGTCGAGACACTGGTCGGCGAGATCATCGCCAATGTCCGTGCCCATGGCGACAGGGCGGTGAGGGACTATTCCGCCCGGTTCGATAAGGCGGACCTCGACGCGTTCGAAGTCACTGATTCCGAACGGCAATCCGCGCTGGCCGAGCTTGATCCGCAGACCCGCAAGGACACCGAATTTGCCATCGCCAATGTCCGCAAATTCGCCGAGGCGCAGCTGGCGACCATCCTGCCGCTCGAGGTCGAGATTCTCCCCGGCGTCCATATGGGCCATCGTGTCATCCCCATCGAACGCGTCGGCTGCTACGTCCCCGGCGGCCGCTATCCCCTTCTATCTGCTCCGATAATGACCATCGTCCCGGCCAAGGTCGCCGGTGTCGACGAGGTCATCGCCTGCCTCCCGCCCAATGCCCACAAGGCCATGATCGCCGGTTGCCATCTGTCCGGCGCGACACGAATTTTCCGCATCGGCGGGGCCCAGGCCATCGCCGCAATGGCCTTCGGCACCGAGACGGTGCCGGCCGTCAACAAGATCGTCGGCCCGGGAAATGCCTTCGTCAACGAGGCCAAGCGCCAGGTCTTCGGGCCCGTCGGCATCGACCAACTGGCCGGGCCGTCAGAGATTTTCGTCGTCGCGGACTCGACCGGCGATGCCGAGATGATCGCCACCGATCTCCTCGCCCAGGCCGAACACGACATCCGGACCCGCGTTGGCCTTATCACCACCGACAGGGCGCTGGCCGAAGCCACGCTGGTCGAGGTCGAAAGGCAGCTCGAAACCCTCTCCACCGCCAATACCGCTCGCGAGGCCTGGATCAACTACGGCGAAATCACCGTCTGCGACGGTGAAGCCGCGATGATCGGCTATTCCGATCTGATCGCCGCCGAGCACCTGCAGGTGCACACCGCCGACGCCCAGGCTTTCGCCAAAAAACTGAGGAACTACGGGAGTTTGTTCATCGGCGAACTCGCCAGCGTGGTCTATTCCGACAAGTGCTCCGGCACCAACCACACCCTGCCCACCATGGGTGCGGGGCGCTATACCGGCGGCCTCTGGGTCGGCGCCTATGTCAAGATCGCCACCCATCAGTGGCTCGATGAACGCGGCGTCTCCCAGGTCGCGCCGCCGGCCGCGCGCCAATCGGCCAGCGAAGGCCTCGAAGGTCACCGTCGAGCCGCGCAATTGCGGCTCGATCGGATGCAGGTCAAAAGGAGCGCATAAGCGAAGGGCCGGTGAAAACACCGGCCCTATTCATTTCACGTAACCTATTGCACTAGTTGATCTTATCCGCCTCGGCCCAGGCGGCCTTGAGCTTCTCCACAGTAAACCCGGGCGCTCGTGCCGCCGTCAGGATCGGCACTTCCTTGCGCATGACGACGTCGATAGCCCAAGCCATGCGCTCGATATGCTCGGCCGGGATGACCACGCCGCCGTGCCGGTCCGCATGGATGAGGTCGCCAGGCCGCACCCGCATGCCGAAGACCGTCACCGGACAATCGAGCTCGGTCACATGCACGAAGGCGTGGCTCGGCCCGATGGCTCCGGCGATCACCTGATAGCCCTCGTCGAGCATGCCCAGGTCTCGCAGCACGCCATTGGTCAGTGTGCCGGCGACCCCGAGCCCCTTGTGCTGGGCCACCTGCATCTCGCCCCAGAAGCCACCAATGACGTGGGGCCAGTCGGTATCCTCGATGACCGCCACATTGGGCCCCTCGCCGGCCGAGACATACTCATAATACTGCATCCTCAAGGCGCGCACCTCGGCCGCCGGCTTCTGCGCCGGCGATGAGGCCCGGATCTTGGCCGTCCGGGCAAACCCCACGACTGGTGGCAGTTTCGGATCGGCGCAAACGACGGGGAACTTGGTGAACCCTTCGGCCGTCCGGCCGCCCATGACGTGTTCGAGCGCATTGCACACGGTCGGTGTGTCGGCCTTGCGAAGTGCGGCGAGGGTTTCGGGCGAAATGGCGGGATTGGGTCTCTGATCCGTCACCTTGCTGCTACTCCGCCGCCTGTGCCGTCGCGAAAACCGGCGCCGCCGGCGACGCGGCACCGCGAATGACAAAGGCAATGGCGTCGGCAGATGCTGGATTGCGGAAGCCATGCATCAGCCCGACGGGCACGGTCAACGTATCGCCGGCGCCCATGACGAGCGATCCGCCTTCCCAGGAAAATTCCAGCGTGCCGGACTGGACGAAGATCACTTCCTGCTCGGCCCGGGCATGAGTTGGAATGACCGCGCCGGTTTCCAGCTTCAGGCGCCTCAAGGTGAAGTCATGCTTCCAGTGCCCGACAATCGGCCCGGCCTTGATGCCGTCCTGGCCATCGACATCACCAATAACGGGGGCCTCCTCGACGCCGTTTCCGGCCAGCGGGGACTTGGGATCCCCCTTTATGTCCTTGGCCTTGATGGCATATTTGGCCAGCTCGGCCATGGGCGGGGTCGCTAGTTCCTTGAGCTTTTCGGCACTCGGGGGCTGCTCCAGTTCGGCGCCCTCGGGCACCTTCTCGCCCAGGGTCGTGTCCACCAGCTTGCCGCCCTTGAGGAGCTTCAGGCCGAAATCCTCGGCCATCTTGAAGACGCTGGGCGCCCAGACCACCTTGCCGGGGTCATCATGGCCAAGCACCACGAACAGGAAGCCGGTGCCCTCGTCGAGCTTCTCAAAGCCGCGGAACATATGGGTCGGCACCGTGGCCACGTCACCCGGCTCGACATCGATATAGCCATCGGTCTTGTCCGGGCCGAAGACGAAGCGCCATTTGCCGGTATGGACTACGAAGGTCTCGGCGGTGAGATGGCTATGCTGCGAATTGGTACAGCCGAAGGGCTGGCGGGCCGCACCGACATTAAAGCCATGCGCCTCGGGAATATGCACCACCTGCGCCGGGTTTTCCGACACACCCGGCCCGATAATGGTGAAGTTCTCCTTCCGGTCCGAGCCCGGCGTGCGGGCATCGATGAAGGCATTGCGCAGGCCCTTGAGGTCCGCGTAGCGCACGAGGCGCCTTTCCATTTCGGCTTGGGTCCAGGTCTTCTGGGTCATGATGAAATCCCCTTTCGGAGGGCAGGATAGCATTTTTGCATTCGTATGCAATATGAGTTCGAGTTGTGGCAAAGCCATGTCCGTGCCGGGCCTTTTCCTAAGCTTTGCTGGGCTTGTAGATGCGCCGGCCGTCCACTTCGACAACGCCGGACGTGGGCAGCCGCGCGGAAGTACGAACGATCAGGTCACCGCTGAGAATGCGGTGCTCGGCCTCGATCTCGCCGCTCGAGATCTGGTCCATCAGGATGTTGACCGTGGCCTCCACCATGCGCTTGAGCGGCTGGCTCATCGTGGTGATGCCATAGGAGGTCCAACGCGCTGGACCGACGTCATCATAGCCGATGATGGAGAGATCCTCGGGAATCTTGAGGCCGAACTCGTATCGTGCCACGTCCATCACGGCGACCGCCATGTGATCATTGGCAACGAAGAGCGCGTCGGGTCGATCAGGGCGCGACAGGAGGTCCCGCGCCGCCGCTTCGGCCGTGGCGCGATCGTAGTTGCCCACGCCCACGGCAATGTCCTTGTAGCCAGCCTCCGCCAGCGCCTCGGCATAGCCGGCGAAGCGATCGCGATTGGTCGAAGAACTCTCGACACCGGAAATATAGCCGAAGCGCTTGTGGCCACCGGCAATCAGGAATTCGGCAATCCGCCGCCCGCCTTCCCGATTGCGCGTGGTCACGCTGGAGACCGCGTCGCGCTCGGTCGTGCGGTTGAAGAGGACGACAGGAATACCGGCCGCCGCGCACTCCTCCGACAGATGCGAGGAAAGCGTCGTCGAGGCCAGGATGATCCCGTCGACCCGATACTGCATCAGCTGGTCGAAGACCGGGTCGCTGTCGCGGTCCATGTGCCCGGTGAACAGCAGCAGGCGATAGTTCTCCTTGACCAGCAGCCGCCCCAGTTCCTCGAGCACGTCGGGGTAGAACAGGTTTTCGAGATAGGCCATCACCACGGCGATGATGCGCGAGCGATTGGTGATCAGCGAGCGGGCAATGGCATTGGGGCGGTAGCCCAGTTCCTGGGCCGCAGCCATGACCTTTTCGCGCGTCTTGGGAGAGATGGAGGCACCGGGCGTAAACGTACGGGACACGGCCGATTGCGAGACGCCTGCGCGCCTTGCAACCTCGGACGAGGTCACCCCCGGCTTTTTTACTCCGCCGTCCATCCACCATCCACCAAGAGCGCCGTGCCGGTTATCAGCGCCGCCGCGTCGGAGGCCAGAAACACGATCGGCCCCATAATATCCTCCACCCGCCCCAGCCGTCCCAGTTTTATCTTGCTCAGGACCCAGGCGCGAAATTCGGGATCGCTGAGGTTCCTGGCCGTCAATTCGGTTTCGATGAAAGTCGGGCAGACCGTGTTGATCCGAATATTGCTGGCGCCAAGCTCGATGGCCAAGGCTTTTGTCAGGCCTTCAACAGCATGTTTGCTGGCCGCATAGACGGCGCGGTTGGGGCCACCGACATGGCCCATCTGCGAAGACACATTGATGATCGAGCCGCCTTGCCCCGCTGCCTGCAACTTGCCCACGACCGCCTGGGTGACGAACAAGGTCGCGCCCAGGTTGATCTGCAGCACGGCGTGGTAATCAGGCTCGGTAATGCCGGCGAGGTCACTGTGCCGGGCGCTGCCGGCGGAATTGACCAGGATATTGAACGGCTCGCTGTCCTCGACAAAGGTCCGCACTGCCTCGAAATCGGTGATATCCAGCGCCACGCCTTCGGCAGCGAAACCGGTTGCCGCCATTTCATTGACGACCGCAGCCACATCGGCGGCCGTCCGTGCCGCCACCGTGACATGGGCTCCGGCCTCTGCCAGCGCCACCGACGCCCCCAGCCCTATGCCGCGCGTACCCCCTGTCACCAGGGCACGCTTGCCATCAAGCCGAAAGCTGGGGGTCTTGGGCAGGGTCATCGGTCAATTGGCCTTGTTGGACGGAGTGGCAGCGGTACCATAAGGCACGTTGCGTCCGCCATAGCGCCGCACGCGGATATTGGCCTGCTCGGCATGACCAACAAAGCCTTCGAGCATGGAGAGTCGCGAGCCGTACTCGCCGATCATGGCCGAAGCCGCATCGGTGGTGACCGTCTGCCAGGTGCAGGTCTTCATGAACTTGCCGACCCAGAGCCCCCCGGTGTAGCGCGCCGCCTTCATCGTGGGCAGCGTGTGGTTTGTGCCGATCACCTTGTCGCCATAGGCCACATTCGTGCGCGGCCCGAGGAAGAGAGCGCCGAAATTGGTCATGTTGTCCCGGAACCACATGTCCCTGTCGGTCATCACCTGCACATGTTCGGAGGCGATGCGGTCAGCCTCGACAAGCATTTCATCGTAGTCTTCGCACACGATCACCTCGCCATAATCGGTCCAGGATTTGCGGGCGAGGTCAGCCGTGGGCAGGATGGTGAGGATGCGCTCGATTTCGGCCATCGTGTCCCGCGCCAACTTCTCCGAATTGGTCAGGAGAATTGCCGGCGAATTGGGGCCATGCTCGGCCTGCCCGAGCAGGTCGGTGGCACAAAGCTCACCATCCACAGTCTCGTCGGCAATGACGAGGGTTTCGGTGGGACCGGCGAAGAGGTCGATGCCCACGCGGCCATAGAGCTGACGCTTGGCCTCGGCCACGAAGGCATTGCCCGGTCCAACCAGCATATCGACAGGATCGATGCTTTCCGTGCCGATGGCCATGGCGCCGATCGCCTGGATGCCACCCAGGACATAGATTTCGTCGGCGCCCGCCATGGCCTGCGCGGCCACGATGGCCGGGGCGGGCTGGCCATGAAAGGGCGGCGCACAGGTGATGACGCGCGGGCAGCCGGCAACCTTTGCCGTCAGCACCGACATATGCGCCGAGGCCAGCAGTGGATATTTACCGCCCGGCACATAGCAGCCCACCGCGTTGATCGGCACATGGCGGTGCCCCAGGGTCACGCCAGGCAGCGTTTCGACCGCGAGCTCGACCATGGTGTCCTTCTGCTTCCGCGCGAAATTGCGCACTTGCGTCTGGGCAAATTCGATGTCGGCCAGATCCTGGTCGGTGAGCTGCGCCTTGCAGGCGTCGATTTCCTTCTGGCTCAGCCGGAAATCCTGCCTGTCCCACTTGTCGAATTTCAGCGACAGCTCGCGCACCGCCTCGTCGCCGCGCTTTTCGATATCGGCGAGGATGGTCTCGACCGTCGCTCGCACCTGGCGACCCGCCTCCGCCCGCTCCTCGACATCCTTACCGCGCTTCAGCCAGATTGGCATGGGTGGCTCCCCTCGATAGTGGTTTCAAGTGGCCGCATACGTATGCGGCGTGTGATCTGCTGGCGCACCAAAGCGCAAAGTCTG
Source organism: uncultured Devosia sp. (assembly GCA_965650545.1). Classification (GTDB taxonomy): domain Bacteria; phylum Pseudomonadota; class Alphaproteobacteria; order Rhizobiales; family Devosiaceae; genus Devosia. The sequence continues at coordinate 12,272 of CBFGPB010000014.1, forward strand.
GCCGCATCATCACGGCACTGGTGGTCTTTGAAGATTGATATCGGTCGCCCGCTCATAGGCGTGGCCGAACTGTACGATCCGAGCTTCATCGTGGTGCCGCCCGATGATCTGCATGCCTATGGGCAGGCCATTGTGAAATCCAACCGGAACAGCCAGCACCGGGTGACCGGACACGTTGAAGCCGATGGTGCGCATCGGCGTCCACACGGCTTCCTTCTCAAACGGCGCAGCAGGCAAGGCCGTCGTCAACGCCCCAACCGTGATCAGCACGTCATGCTGGTCCAGCAGGTCATCGACAGCAGTCCGGAAGGCCGCGCCGGCGTCACGCGATTTGGCCACTTCGGCGTCGCTGAGGGCCAGACCAGCCGCCAGACTGAGATAGGCGCGGCGGCCATAGTCCTCGGGATGATCGCGCAGGTTTTCGGCATGCAGCTTGAAGCTCTCCGCATGAAGGATCGCCGCGACGGCCACTTCCACGCCCGCATAGTCGGGCATCTCCACTTCGCTTACTGCGGCGCCAAGTTGCGACAGCACGGATACGGCCGCGTCGATAGCGGTCGTTACATCGGGCATGGTCTGGGGGTCGTGCACAAACCAGTTGCGGGCATAGCCGATCCGCAGGCCTGATAGCGGTTCACCGATCCGCGCACACGCAGACCCTTGCCCTGTCCGACCGGTGAGCACATCCAGGGTCAGCGCGGCCTCCGCGACCGTCGCGCTGACGGTTCCGACATGGTCCAGGCTGGGCGCCAGTTCGAGCACGCCATCAGTCGGCACGAGCCCGAAGGTTGGCTTGAGTCCCACGGTGCCACAGTAGAAGCTCGGCCCGCGGACCGAACCGCCCGTATCCGTACCGACCGAAGTGCGGATCAGCCCGCCAGCTACCGCAGCCGCGCAGCCCGACGAGGAGCCGCCGGTGATATGCTCGGCACTCCAGGGATTGCGCGCCGGAGGAAAGAGCCCCTGCCTGTCAGGCCCGACTGTCGCCCATTCATAGGTCGCCAGCTTGCCGACAATGACAGCGCCCCCTTCGCGCAGCCGGCGCACCACTTCGGCATCGCTCTTGGCAATGGCATCGGCCCGACCCGGCGCATTAGCCGTCGTGGCGACGCCCACGACGTCGATCAGGTCCTTGATGCCTACGGGAATGCCATGGAGCGGCCCGCGGTCAATCCCGTCCGCCAGTTCGCGATCGGCGCGTGCGGCCTCGGCCAATGCGCTGTCCGCGAGCACGCGGTAGAAACTGAGATAGGCCGGGTCGCGCTCGGCAATACGTGCCAGTGTCGCCTCGGCCAGGGCTTTGGACGTCAGCCGCCCATCACGGAGGCGCGCGCCCAGCGCGAAAATGTCGAGGTCGCAGATATTGTCATCCTGCCCGGTGGGCGCTGGCGGAAGCTCCTGCGCAGCGAGCCCGTCATGCATCCATGCGGCAAGCTTTTCCACGCCCGATGCCTCATCGGTCGTCAGCTTCAGCCCCGCCGCCTTCAGGGCAGCCTTGAACCGATCGTCGAATGCGCCGTCCCGCGACATGCTTCAGGCCTCGATCCGCGCGCCGCTGGCCTGGTCGAAAAGGTGGCAAGCCGGAGCCGGGATGGCAATCCGGGCGACGTCACCGATATTGCCACGATAGTCCTTGCCCACCTTGATCGATACCAGTTCCCCGGCCACGCGCATGGAAAGCATGGTCGCCTCGCCCAGAAGCTCGACCGTATAGATCGGCGCCTCGATCTGCCCACCGGTGCTGGCAAGGCTCGCATCCTCGGCGCGGAAGCCGAGCGTCACGGCGCCGCTCGCAGTCTTTGGCAGTCCTTCGATCCGAATGCCCTGGCTGGTGAAGACGCCATCCTTCACTTCGCCGCTGACCAGATTCATCGCCGGCGAGCCGATGAAGCTCGCGACAAAGGTATTGGCCGGCCGGTCATAGATCTCCATGGGCGTGCCAACCTGCTGCACGACGCCCTTGTTCATCACCACGACCCGGTCGGCCAGGGTCATGGCCTCGATCTGGTCGTGCGTCACATAGATCGTCGTGGTCTTGAGCGCGTGATGCAGGTTCTTGATTTGCGCCCGGGTCGAGACGCGCAGCTTGGCATCGAGGTTGGACAGCGGCTCATCCATCAGGAAGGCATTGGGCTCGCGCACGATGGCGCGGGCCAATGCCACGCGCTGGCGCTGGCCGCCCGAAAGCGCTGCCGGGCGTCTTTCGAGGAACGGCTCCAGTTCCACCATGGCCGCCGCCTTCATGACCCGTTCATGATGCTGGTCCTGGGGTACCTTCCGCACCTTCAGAGGGAAGCGGATATTCTCGTAGACCGTCATGTTCGGATAGAGCCCATAGCTCTGGAACACCATGGAAATGTCCCGATCCTTGGGTTCGAGCTTGTTGACGAGGCGGTCGCCGATCCAGATTTCGCCCTCGGTGATCTCTTCCAGACCGGCGATCATCCGCATCGTCGTCGTCTTGCCGCAACCTGAAGGCCCCAGCAAAACCAGGAATTCCTGGTCGGCGATGTCGAGGTTGAAGTTGTCGACACCGATGAACTTGTTCCAGCGCTTCGAAACATTCTTGAGACGGATCTGGGCCATGATTTTATCCCTTAACGGCGCCGGCCGTGAGGCCCGAGACGATCTGGCGTTGGAAGAAGAGGACGAGAATGAACAGCGGCACGGTGGCCGAAACCACGGCCGCCACGGCGAACATCACATTGCCGGTTTCCTGGATCGAGCCGAGGAAGCTCGAAATCTTGGGCACCATGGTCTGGTTGTCGGCACTGAGCAGCATGGCTGTCACCGCGAAGTCATTGTAGCCGAGCAGGAAGCTGAAGAGCCCCGTGGTCACGACGCCCGGCCACATGACCGGCATGATCACCATCCGAAAGGCCTGGAACCGGGTACAGCCATCGACCATGGCGCTCTCGTCGAGATCCTTGGGGATCGACAGGAAGAACGAGTGCAGCATCCAGAGCGTGAAGGGCTGGTTGATGGCCACGAGCACGATGATCGAGGTGGGCAGCACGCCCCAGATGTTGAGCTGGAAGAAGGGCAGAAGATAGCCCGAAACCAGAGTGATATGCGGCATGGCGCGAAAGACCAGCGCCGCAATCAGGATCCAGAACGCATAGTTCTTGCCTGAGCGGGCCAGTGCATAGCCGCCGAGCGTGCCAAGGGTCAGCGAGATCGTGGTCACGCAGATGGTGACAATGATCGTGTTGAATGCCGCCTTCCAGAAATCGCGGGTAATCCAGGCACCATAGTAGCCGTCCCCCGTGAACGCGGCGCCGGTCTCACGAATTGTGGCCGGGCCGAGAATGGCGTTCCACCAGCTTTCGCGGGAGAAGAAATCGGCCTCGACCTTGAACGAGCCCCAGACGGTCCAGAGGAAGGGCACTGCGGCCAGGATCACCCATAGGACGATGAAGCCGTAGATGAGGGTATTGAGCAGAGCCGGGCGCTTGTGCGCCATTGCTTCGGACATGATCACACCGCCTTGTGCTTGAATTCGCGCCAGGTGCGCACCAGGACCGGCGAGAGCAGGATGACGACCCCAATAATGGTCAGCACCGAGGTGGCGCCGGCCGAGCCGAACTGCTGGGAGTCGCCCGTGAGGTCATTGTAGATGAGCCAGCTCAGCGAGGTGGCATTGGCCTCCGCCGAGAAGCCAACGATCGGCTCGAAGACGCGGAAATTGTCCATGAGCTGCACCAGCGCAACGAAGGTCGCCAGTGGCGCCAGATGGGGAATGATGACGTAGCGGATACGCTCCCAGCGGGAGGCGCCATCGATCATTGCCGATTCCAGCGTGTCGCCGGGCACGGTTTGCAGGCCCGCATAGAAGACCACAAAGGAGAATGGCGCATTGGTCCAGACGCCATAGGTCAGCAGGGCGCCCCAGGTCAGCGCCGGGGAGGCACGCAGCGACAGGGTCGGATCGTTGAAGATATGCTGGATAGTCGCGCCGAGAATGCCATTGGGGCTCAGCATCCAATAGAGGATCAACGAGCCGATCAGCGGCGTGATGATCATGGGGAGCAGCGAGAAGAAGATGATCGGACCCTTGGTGACCTTTGGCAGGGCATTGACGGCAAGCGCGATGGCAAAGCCTAGGGCCATGGCCAGCGGGGTCACGACGAAACAATAGACAAGGGTAAAGATCAGCGCCTTGTAGAAGGGCAGGTTGAGGACCTGCACCCATTTCGTACCGAGGTCGCTGTCGCTGGAGAGTATCGCACCCAGTTCCGCCGTGGCCAGATGCGCCCGGTTCACATAGGTCCCCAGACCATTGAACCGGCCCAGCGGCTGTTCTTCGCGCAGCGTCGCGGTGGCTGCCGCATCGACGCGCAGCTCCTTCGAACAGCCGCCGAAGGGCTGGCAGTTTTCGACCTCGACCATGACCTGTTCGTGGCTCACATAGAGGGACTGCACGACCACCGAGACGATCGGCAGCGCGATGAACAGCACCATGGCGATCAGCGAAGGCAGGATGAAAGCAAAGAATGTCTTGTTCGGCATTGCCTGCCTCTCTCAAAGCGCCGGAGCAGCCAGAAGTCATGATGATGTGGCAAGGCGCCCTACGCAAAGCCAATATGGACCACCGGGTCACGGTATCGACGGCCGGTCCTGTTGCCTCCCCCCGCTTGCGGGAGGAGGCGCAGCACGTTCGAGGGAGGACTACTGCAGGAAGCCGGCCTCGCGAGCGGCCGTATCATAGGCGGCCTTGACGTCGGCCAGTGCCTGGTCGGCATCTTCCGATCCGGCAACGAACTCGGCCAGTTCGGTCGAAAGCGCCGTGTGCAGCAGGCCCATATAGGGCTGCATCGGATAGGCGCGCGCACCGCCATTGGCATTGGCGATAACGCCGACGGCTGCCGGACCAGGCTCGTAGCCGGCGATCAGCCAGGTGGCGACATCCTTATTGGCCATCATCATATCGGGGCTGATGCCATGCACCATGGCCTGGAAGGAGGCGGCTGCGTCCTCGTCGGAAATGTTCTTGGCAATGGTGAAGCCGTCCCACCACAGGGCCGCAGCCGGAACCGTGCCACCGCCGATGGTCGGGGCCGCGGCCAGCACGGTGTTCTCAACCACCCCGTCAACGGCGCCTTCAGCATCCAGGATGGCGCCCGCCAGGGAGCCCCACTCGTTCATGATGGCGACGTTGCCGGCCTCGTACTCCTTCTGGATCTCCGTCGCATCGAAGGTCAGATAGTCCGGGTCCATGAAGGCCGTCATCTCGCGCATGACGCGCAGCACTTCGCGGCCTTGCTCGTTGTCGATGGTGAGTTCGGCGCTTCCGGGGGCAAAGAATTCAGCTCCGGTGCCGAGATAGGAGTTGACGAATTCCGCTGCCAGGTCCCAGCCGGGCTTGACCGAGGCGGCCAGCGGATAGTCCATCAGGCCCGCTTCCTTGATCTTGGCCGCGGCGGCGAGCACTTCGTCATAGCTGGTCGGCGGCTCGACGCCGGCCTGTTCGAGGATATCCTTGCGGTAGAACATATGCTGGCCATTGCCCATAAAGGCGATGGCCATGATCTTGCCGTCGATCTTGACCAGCTGGCTGGGCTGCAGGTCCTGCCCATATTGGGCAACAAGGTCATCGAGCGGCCGGATCAGGTCATCGTTGAGCAGCGGCACGATGGAATTGTTCGCCACGACCGCGACCGTATATTCAGCCGGATTGATGGTCAGCGCCGGGACCTGGATTTCCTTGTGCTCGGCCGTTGCGTTGGCGGTCACTGTCACCGCGTCGGTTGCGCATTCCTGCGCTGTGGCATTGATAGTGCGCAGCGCTTCGAAGTCATTGCTCAGAATGCGCACTGAACCGCCCTCGATTCCGCAATCGGCAAAAGCAGCACCCGTCCCGAGGGCCAGTGCAATCGCCGATACGGCGAGCGACAGAATGGGTTTCATTTGGTTTCTCCTGACTTGGGCACTCAGTACCCACCCTCGTTGCACGGGCCGGCGGACAACCGGCGTACAACATTCGACGTTCCAACCTTATGCATACGTATGCATAGTCATTTTGCATACGAATGCAATACGAAACTAAGCACAACATTGAACGGCGTGCAATGGCTCCGTCATTGTCCATTCGGATGACGCTCTGGTGAAGGTCAGCCGGAAGTTAGAAGGCCGATCCGAAGGCGGTTATCTTGTCTCCAGGTCAGCAACGAATATGCCTTCTATGCCGCCCTGGCAGGCGTCAACCAGTATACCGCCCGCCCGAACATGGTCAGGGTGCCTTTCGTAAGCCAAATGCGCGGCGCGGTCCGCAAAGGTCACGATAAAGCCGTGTCCATAGCCTTCCGAACGCTGCTCGAAGTCCCGGTTTGGGCCTTCGACAAAGTCGATCATGCCAGCCACTTCGCCAACGAGACCCGACAGAAGCATCATGGCCTCCCTGACGGCTTCCGTTTCGACGGATGATTTGAGATTGAGAAAGACGCAGTGCTTCAGCATGATAGGTTCTCGTGGTCTGATCCGGAATGGCGGACCGAAATATGCGGCCCGAATTGTTCCGGGCCGCACGGTGGTTGGTCAGAGCGCGGAGAGCACAGCGTCGGCAAGCAAGGCCGCACCATCTTCCGGCGACAGGTCGGAATTGAAGAATTCCGTGATGGCGTCGGTTGCAGCGCCCACGACATTGGCCGGAGCCGCATGGGTACCTGCGAATGTCGGTACGGCGGTGCCGCCGCTATCAGCGGCCACGAAGTCGGCTGCCGTCGCCTGCGCGCAGGCATCAAGGCTGGTCATGTCGAGGTCGCTGCGGGCCGGGATGGAGCCTTTGGCCAGGTTGAAGTCGATCTGGACGGCAGGATCCATGATGGCGCTGGCAAGAACCTCCTGGCCGAGCTTGCGATCCTCTTCCGGCTGGTCGAAGAAGGACAGCGAGTTGATGAGGTAGATGAAGCCGCCATCGCTGGCGCGCGGCACCGGAATACAGGCAAAGTCCTCATTGGGCACGAGGCCGGCATTGGTGAATTCGCCCTTGGCCCAGTCTCCCATGATCTGCATGGCCGCCTCGCCATTGATGACCATGGC
>CBFGPB010000015.1:0-19023 GCA_965650545.1 uncultured Devosia sp.
GCTCACCCGGCGCGACGGGCGGCAGGACGACGACGCGGTTCTTCGCGTCGAAGGCCGCGATCCGCGTCCAGGTGGTCTCCTCGGCCAGAAGCGGCAGGGCGAGGATGGTGGCGATGTGGATGATGCCGCCGAGCAGCAGCCCGCCGATGAACCACAGGAGGGTGCGGATCATGCGCAATCCTCCATAGTGATGGAGGGCATAGTCATGTCTGCCGCTGCGAAGCTGGAGAGCGCCGTGGTGTCGTAGAGCGTCAGGACCAGGCTGAAGGAGCCGGTGCCGGCCAGTTCGAGCCAGGTCATGGGCCGCAGCCGCGTGCCGACATGCACGCGGATGGCGCCGTCGGTGGCGCGGATAACTTCGCTCGAGCGCAGGGCGGCGTCGGTACCGGGCGCGGCGAGATTGACCCAGTCGGCATCAACGGCGACCAGGGTCCAGAAGGTCGAGACGGGCACATGGCCGTCGAGGCGGTAGGAGCATGCGAGGTCGAGCGGCGCGCCGTCACTATCGGTCGTCGCGACGAAGCGCAGGCCTTCGCTGCGACCCAGTTGCAGGGCCGCCTCGCGGGTGATGTGGCCATTTGTATAGGGGTTGGGATTGGGCGAGCCGATATCGGGCCAGGCCGTCCAGGGCCCCAGCGAGACCGCGCCGAACAGGCGCCCGTCCGTGAGGGCATAATAGCTGAGGCCGAACCCCAGAGAGAGGGCCACGGCAATACTCATCAGCAGTCGCAGGACGAAACGCACGGGTCAGCTTCTCTGCGATTGGGGCATGGGATGGCTGGACCGGCTGCGTTGCGGATAGGCTAGGCTTGTAGCAATGGCGAGGCCGGGGCGGAAGTGATTCTGCCGCAATTGATGTGAGCGCTGGAGGCAGGATGGGCAGCTTTTCCCTGGGGGCGACAACTTTCGTGCTGCTGACGGCCCTGATGGCCGGTAGCGTGGCGGGCAAGGACAAGCAAGGCATGGGGCCCGGCGCCTGGATCGGCGGGTGGAATGCCGGGCCTGAGCAGGACATTTTCATCGCCCTGTCCTCCGACGGCTTCATGATGATCGAAGGATTTGCCAGCTGGGGGGCGTCCGATCCGGAACGTGTCGAGCGGGGCGCGATCAATATAGGCGAGTTCGCGGTGAGGGTGCCCGTGGAGTGGATCGACAGGCGGCAGAACAAGCTGGATTTCGCGGTGAGTGTCGAGGGTTCAGCAGTACGGCCGGCGGTCGCGGACGACTACGATTGCGTCGTCACACTGTTCCTGACGGACCGGGGACTGAGAGCCGAGGACAACGGCATGTGCGGCGGGCACAACGTGACCTTTACCGGCGACTATACCCGCGAGCAGTGACCTAGAGCCCCGTCGGCCCCGAGGCCGGTCCCTGCGCAGTGGCGCGCGGGGTGATCTGGTCGAGCGTTGCTTCGAGGCGGTCGGCCAGGTCGAGCAGCTTGCGCGCTGCGGCCGGCTTGAGACTGGGCGGACGTTCGACGACCTCTTCCACCTCTTCCACCTCCGCATCGGCGATGATCGCCTCGGGCATTTCGAACTCGATGCCGAAGACCGGCTGCACTTCGACATTGGTATGGGCGAAGGCCATGAACTTCTGCCAGGCAATGGTGGGCAGGGTGCCGCCGGTGAGATCGTTGGTGGGCTGGTAGTCGTCATTGCCGAACCAGACGGCGGCCACGTAATTGCCGGTAAAGCCGCAGAACCAGGCGTCGCGATAGGAGGTCGTGGTGCCGGTCTTGCCCAAGGTGGGCACGCCCTCGATGGCGGCGCGGCGTCCGGTTCCGCCGGTGACCACGGTGCGCATCATCTGGTTCATATAGGCCACGGTCTGTTCGGAGAGCACGCGCTCGCGCGGGGCTTCGATATCCTTCTCCCAGATCAGTTGGTCATTGAGCGTGGTCATCCGGGTAAGACCATAGGCCGGCGTCTTGTAGCCGTGATTGGCAAACACGGCGTAGGAGGAGGTCATGTCGAGAACCGAGACCGAGGCGACGCCCAGCGCCAGCGAGCGGGTGACGGGATATTCCTGGCGCAGGCCCATGCGATAGCTCAACTGGGCGATGGCATCGCGGCCGGTCTTGATCGAGAGGGTGACGGGCACGGTGTTGATCGAGGCGGCGAAGGCGCTCATCAGCGTGGTCTGGCCGCGATAGGAGCGGCCGTAATTCTGCGGACACCAGTCGCCGATGCAGACGGGGCGGTCGGAAATGGTGTCATTGGGCGTGAGGCCAAGCTGCTCGAAGGCCTCGGCATAGACGAACGGCTTGTAGGACGAGCCGGGCTGGCGATTGGAGACGATGGCGCGGTTGAACTGGCTCTTGGCATAGTCGGTCCCGCCGACCATGGCGCGGATGGCGCCCTGTGTATCGGTGACAACCATGGCGCCCTGCTCGACGCGATACTGCTCGCCCTGCTCGCGGATCACCGAGGTGATGGCCTCCTCGGCATAGCTCTGCAGGGTGGTGTCGATGGTGGTGCGGACGACGAAGTTGTTGCCCGGCGCATTGGCCGTCTCGATGATCGCCTTGGCTTCCTCGAAGGCCCAGTCGAGGAAGTAGTTGGGCGAATTGATGTCGTTGGTGCGGTCGATGGCCGAAGCCGGGTGGCGGCGCGCAGCGGTGACCTGGCCCTCGGTGAGGAAGCCCGACGCGACGAGGTTGGTGAGCACCAGATTGGCGCGGCCGCGGGCGGCGGCAAGGTCGACATGCGGGGCGTAGTTGCCCGGCGCCTTGAACATGCCGGCCAGCATGGCCGCTTCGGCCAGGTTGATGTCCTGCACGCGCTTGCCGAAGTAGAATTCGGCCGCGGCAGTGACGCCGTAATTGCCGCCACCCATATAGGCGCGGTCGAAATAGAGCTTCAGAATCTGGTCCTTGGAATAGTTCCATTCGAGCCAGATGGAGAGGAAGGCCTCGACGATCTTGCGCTCGAGCGTGCGCTCGGAGGAGAGGAAGAGGTTCTTGGCCAATTGCTGGGTGATGGACGAACCGCCCTGGGTGCCGCGTTCGCCCTGGGCATTGCTCATCAGAGCGCGCAGCGTGCCGACGACGTCGATGCCGAAATGCTCGTAGAAGCGCCGATCCTCGGTGGCGAGCGTGGCCTTGATGAGGAAATCGGGCATCTGGTCGAGCGCGACACTGTCGTCCGAGCGGATGCCGCGGCGGCCGATCTCGGTGCCGAAGCGATCGAGGAAGACGACCGAATAGTCCTCGGCCTTGTTGAAGGCACCGCGATCGATGATGTCGAAGGCGGGCAGGGCGAGGGCGGTCATCAGGACCGCGCCGATGGCGCCGAAGGAAAAGGCGTCGCTCAGAATTTCGACAAAGAAGCGCTTTATGCCCGAGACGTGGAAACGGGACATGAAATCCTGGTAGCGCGTGTAGCCGCGGCCAAGGGCCTGCCAGAACTCGTAAAGCGAGGAATCGAGCCAGGCGTCGGCCGCCAGCATGCTGCCCTTGGGGCGGCGCTTCTTTTCCTTGGTATAGAACGGATCCTGCACGGTGAACCCCGACGCCCCGAATAGGGGCAGAGTTGTCCGCAAATGCCGGACAAGGCAACACAATCGCTGGAATATGATTGCATTGGCCGAGCCGCAAGCGCAAACCGGCAACAGCATGAACGGCAAACGGTAAACATGGCCTTTTGGGAAGAAAAAACGCTTGAGCAAATGTCGCCGGCAGAGTGGGAAGCGCTCTGCGACGGCTGCGGCCGCTGCTGCCTGATCAAGCTCGAGGACGAGGATACCGGCACGCTGATTACGTCCGACGTGCGCTGCAAGCTGCTGGACGGGGACACCTGCGCCTGCACCGACTATCCCAATCGCAAGGCCAAGGTGCCGGACTGCATCAAGCTGACGCCGGACAATGTCCGAGAAATTCCCTGGATACCCACCACCTGCGCCTATCGGCGGCTGGCGGAGGGAAAGGGCCTGGCCTGGTGGCATCCGCTGGTCTCGGGAGACCCGCAGACCGTGGTGGATGTTGGGGTTTCGGTAAAGGGCCGGACCTATCTCGAGACCGAGATCGACCCCGAAGATTGGGAAGAACACGCAGTGGACTGGCCCGAATGGGAACCACCGGAAAGTCTTTAAATTGAGACGCTTACCTCCTGTTAACCATAAGTGTGGCCTGATCGGCACGGTAGGAATGGCCCAGGACAGGCTGGATGAACAAGGTGACCATGAGCGGCAATGACGGTTTCTGGGCGCGCATTCGTGCCGCGCTGGGACGGGGTGCTGATTCTCAGGCGCCGGCTTATGGCCAGGCGGCCATCGCCCGCAATCCGCACAAGAAGTCCCGCACTGCCCAGCGCGTGGACGAAGCGCTGCGCCGCAGCTGGAGCCACGCCGCCGAGCGCAATGTGTCGCTCTGCGTCCTGGCGCTCGAAATGGATGGCTATGCCGACTATTTCGCCACCTACGGGCGCGACGCGGTCGAGGAGACCCTCGAAACGCTGGAAAGCACCGTCCGAGCCCTGCTACCGGGCGAAACGCATCATTGCGTTCGCAACGGTCGCGCCGGCTTCCTCCTGGTGCTCCCCGACATGCCGGCCCTGATGGCCCGCGACCTGGCGAGCCGGATCGCGGTGGCGGTGCGCAAGCTGGGCCTCGTCAACCGCGAAAGCCATGCCGGGCAGGTAACGCTCAGCACCGGCATTGCCGTGGCCAATCCGCAGGGCGGTGTGGATCGCGCCGTGCTCGAGGCGGCCCAGCAGGCGGTGCAAAAGGCGCAACGCCGGGGTCTGGCCCGCTTGGAAGTCATCGACCTGCGCGGCCGCGACGAGAAGCGAAGCCGGGCGGCCTGATCAGACAGCCCGTTGCATTGAGCCTTTCCACGCCTTATTAGAGCCGTCCCCGCGCAGGCGGAGAGCAGCCACATCCCGCGGGATGTGGATTGCCGCGTCTGACTGCCCAAGCATGTCCGCCACGAAGCCCAGCCTCGTTCGGAGCATGGTTGTCTGCGTTTCAATATGAGGACGGCATGATGACCCATTCCTGCGGCCTGGACTTTGGCACGTCCAATTCCACGCTGGGGCGCGTGGACGCGAGCGGTGTCCCGCATCTTCTGGCACTCGAAGACGGCCAGAAGACTATTCCCAGTGTGCTGTTCTTCGGCTTCGAGGATGACCGCGTGCATTTCGGCCGCGCGGCGGTAGCCGAATATGTGACCGGGGCCGACGGACGGTTGATGCGCTCGCTCAAGAGCGTGCTGGGTACGGCGCTGTTCGCCGACACGACGCGCGTCAAGGCGCGGCGGCTGGGTTTTGGGGAAATCATCGGCACCTTTGTCGGCGAACTCAAGCGCCGGGCCGAAGCGGAACTGGGCGGAGAATTGACCGAGGTGGTCATGGGCCGTCCAGTGCAGTTTGTCGATGACGATCCGGTTGCCGACAAGGACGCGCAGGGGCAACTGGAGGCGGCTGTGCGGGCGCAGGGCTTCAAGCATGTCGAATTCCAGTTCGAGCCCATAGCGGCGGCGCTGGACTATGAGCGGCATGTCGGGACCGAGAAGCTGGCGCTGATCGTCGACCTGGGCGGCGGCACGTCGGACTTTTCGCTGGTGCGGGTCTCGCCCGATCGGGCCGGCAAGCCGGATCGCAGCGGCGATATCCTGGCGACGGCAGGCGTCCATATCGGGGGCACCGACTTCGATCGGCTGCTGGCCATGAGCCGGGTCATGCCGGAGCTGGGCCTCGGGACGCGGACCCTCGATGGCAAGCGGCACCTGCCGGTGGCGCCCTATTTCGATCTTTCGACCTGGCACCGCATCAACCGGCTCTATGATCCCAGGGCGCTGCGCGACCTGCGCTCGACCATGCGCGAGGCACGGGCGGCAGGGCAGGTGGAAACCTTCGTGATGCTGGTCGAGGAGCGGTTGGGGCACCGGCTGATCGGGGCGGTGGAAGAGGCCAAAATCGCGCTGTCGGACCATGAGGCGGTGGATTTTGCCTTTCCGGTGCGGGAGCGCGTGATCGCTACGACCCTGACGATTGCGCAACTGGCCGATGCACTGGCGCATTCCATCGAACGGCTGGAGGGCACGATCGGGGAAACGCTGCACCGGGCCGGCGTGGGAGCGGGCGCGGTGGACAGCCTGATTCTCACCGGTGGCTCCACCCTCGTACCGGCGGTGGCGGGTCGGCTGCAGGCAATGTTCCCGGAGGCCGAAGTGGTGCGCACTGACGTGCTTGGAAGCGTGGGCCTGGGCCTGGCGCTGGAGGCGAAGCGGGTGTTTGGGTAAACATCGGCAACCGGGCTCGCGCAACCAAAACGGCTTGAACGCGTCTCCCTGAGGGAGGGCATTAATGAGCCAGGTTGCATTCAAGTTCCGGCAGATCATGCAGCGCATGTGGTTTCTGCCTGCCGCATTTTCGCTGGCGGCCGTGCTGACCCTGCTGGTGGCGTTCGGGATGGCGCGGCTCGTCCCTGATCGCCTGCCATTCACGCTGTCTACCGAAGCGGTCGAATCGATCCTGGCGGTCCTCGCGACGAGCCTGCTAACGGTCTCGGTGTTCGCCCTCTCGACCATTGTCAGTGCCCTAGCGACGGCTTCATCCCAAACGACGCCGCGGGCGGTGCCGCTGATTGTGGGGGATCGGAGCGCGCAAACCTCGATCTCGGTCTTCATCGGCGCGTTCCTGTTCTCCATTGTCGGCATCATCGGCCTTTCGGCGGGCATCTATAGCGAGGCCGGCCGTCTATTGCTGTTCGTGGTCACACTGGGCGTGGTGGTGCTGGTTGTTGCCGCGTTGATCCGCTGGATTGGCCAGATATCGGCCATTGGCCGGGTGGGTGAGACGGTAAAAAAGGCCGGGGACGCAGCCGCCAGATCGTTCGAGACCGTGCCCGGCAAGGGATTACTCGGGTGCCGTGAACTGTCCGGGGAGGCCTCGGGCGACCCGATCTTTGCCCGCAGGATCGGTTATGTGCAGCATATCGATATCGGCCGGCTGCAGGACGGCGCGGAGGAAAACGACCTGCTGGTCACCATTACCGCGCGGCCCGGCGCCTATGCCGCACCGGACCGGCCATTGGTCCGGATCGTGGGGCAGGCCGACGAGGAGGTAATCGAGAAACTGGCCGGCGCCTTCACGATTGGCGACGCGCGCACATTCGACAGCGACCCGCGATTCGGGCTGATCGTGCTGGCCGAAATCGCCGGCAAGGCACTGTCGCCGGGCATCAACGACCCCGGCACGGCCATTGCGGTGATCGGCAGGCTCGTGCGGGTGCTCGCGGCTCGTCCCGAGGAGGACGGCGAGCTTGAATATGAGCGGGTGCTGGTGGCGCCGCTCGATCCGAACGACCTGATGGCCGACGCCTTCCGCCCGATCGCCCGCGATGGCGCCGGCAGCATCGAAGTCATGCTGCGCCTGATTGTGGGGCTGAAGACGCTGGCCCGATGCCGCCCGGAGCTGGAGGCGGCCGCCAAAGGGATGATCAGCGATGCCGTGGAACGCGGCCTGGCGGCCATGGGTGCCAAGAGCGACAAGGCGGCGCTGAAGGCGGCGGGGAAGATGGAGTGAGCGCGGGCACGCGGCAGAGTCTTTCGCGCTGCAATGCGAGCCTGACGCTGTTGGGCATCGCCCCAAAGATCGGTCCACTGGACCAGTTCTGCCTGCGGCACGGCCCCGCCTTTCGAGCTTAGCTCTCAAGGCCTTCTCACCTAAAATCGGTCCACTGGACCGATTTTGCGCGAAGCGCCGGTTCGAAGTTATCCCCGCGTGACGGTGACCCGCTATAGTTCAGGCATGGTCGACGAATTGGGTCGATAAGGCGCCGGCAGGGCTGCCCCAGCGGAACATCTGACATGAATGACAATGACCCTGAGCGGAACCGCGATGGCGGCGTCGTGCCGTGGTCTTCGGTACGCTCCGACTATGAGGCGGGCCTTTCGACCCGAAACGGCATCGCCCACCGCTATCGGCTACGGCGTGGGCAACTCGATGCGCGGGCGCGCGCCAACAAGTGGCTTCGACCGGGGAGTCCCGAAGACATCGACCGTCGCATCCTGATCGCGCGGGTATCTGCAGACCGCCGGGAATGCCTATCTGCAGGCGGGGATCGTCGATGGCGCGGTGCGCACGCTCTTTGTCTTGCGGCCCGACCGGATGAGCGTGGTCGCGGGGCGCGATGGCCGGCCGGTGGCCTATGACTACAAGGCCGGGGGAAGGGCCACGCGGATATCGCAGGAGCCCCTGCCGGGGCCGGGTGTGCTGCATACCTGATTGTCGACCGCCAGGGCGTGAGCGTCCTGCGCGATCCATTCAGCTCGAAACCCTATGTGCTGTTCTACACCACCAAGCGCGTCGGCGGCGGCGTGGCGGACTATGACGCGATCAAGCTGCTGAAGTTTGGCGTGAGCTGAGGGCTTCCGCTCCTTCATCTTCTCCCCTTGAGGGATAAGGTGCCCGAAGGGCGGATGAGGGGTCACGCGACAATCAGTGACGCTGAGCGCGCCGATGGGCCGGAACCCCTCACCCGGTTTTTCGCTGAACGCGAAAAACCACCCTCTCCCTCAAGGGGAGAGGGGAGGGCCGGCGGCGCTTCAACCGCACCCCAAGACGCACCCTCACCCGGCCTCCCCCTGAAGACGGGGAGCCTGACCGGCCGGCAAGGCGCCAATGCCGATGGGCGGACCGTGGCGATCTCGCATAGCGTCGTGCTGCGGTTTCGCAATGACGTGTCGCCAGGGGACCGCATCGTTTACCGCGGCCGCAATCTCGACGTTGTCAGTGCGGCCGACCTCAACGGTCGGCGGGCTTATCTCAGCTGCGCCTGCAGCGAAACCAGCTTTACCGGGTGAGGCCATGCATCCCATTCCCTCCCCGCAAGGGGGAGGGTGACGAAGGAACCGCACGGTCGGGAGTTTCAGATGGCCTTTCATCACACACGATTTCCGCTCGATATCGCGCTGGGGGCGCGGGGTGGGCCGGAGCGGCGGACTGAAGTGACGACGCTGGCGGGCGGAGGCGAGAAGCGCAATGGGCGCTGGGCCCATTCGCGGCGGCGCTACAATGCCGGCTATGGCGTGAAATCGCGCGCGGACATGCAGGCGGTGCAGGGAGCCTCGTGCTGGAGGCGCTGGCCATCCTGTTCCTGCGCAAGGGGCTCAAGGCGGATATCGGGCGGGCGTGAGGGGACTTGCACCGCCCTCTTGGCTGGCCGATATTTGGGACGGAAGGACATGCCCATGGCCCGACGTGTATTCACTGTATTCGCCCGCTGGGACGACGATGCGAGACTCTACTATTCCGAGAGCGATATCGTTGGCCTGCATATCGAGGCCGAGAATCTGGATGAGTTCGAGACGCTGTTGTTCGAGTTCGGACCAGAACTGATTTTGGCCAACCATATTCCCGCTGACCAACGCGGGGCCATGCGAGACCAAGACCTGATTCCGGCCATCGTCTGGCGTCGGCCGGAAGAACGGGCGGCCTAGTGGTTGACGGCTACTATTCTGCGGTCGTCAAGGAATTGCGGCGTCTCGGATATGCCTTTCTCGCCAGCGCAAAGGCTCTCACGAAAAGTGGTCCAATGATCGTGGCAAGGTACTTATCGTACCCCGCAACCTCATGAGTCGGCACACTGCCAACCCCATCCTCAGGGACGCAGGAGCCGAGAAGAAGTTTTGATCCCGCCTCATTCATGTCCCATTCAGTTTGCAGGCGCTATTGATCGGGGCATGAAAACGAACACTCCAAAACCGTCGGCCGCCATGGCCCTTGCACTGGCCCTCGCGCTTGCCCTTGCGGGCACCGGCGCGACCAAGGCCCAGGCCTGCCTCGACAAGCAGCAGATCCAGGAAGCGGTGTCTTCCGGGCAGATCATGTCGCTCGACGCGGTGTTGGCCCAGGCCGGCATTCCTGCCGACAGCGAAATCCTCAATGTTCAGGTGTGTGACGAAGGCGGCAGGCTGGTATATGTTATCGGCGTGTTGAGCCCGGACGGTCAGGCCCAGAACCTGACCCTGAGCGCTCAGTAGTGGCAGTCATGGCGGGGGCGCCCAATGCGTGTTCTGGTTGTTGAAGACGATACCAATCTCAATCGGCAGCTCAAGGAAGCGCTGACCGAGGCGGGCTACGCGGTCGACGTGGCCTTCGATGGCGAGGAGGGGCACTTCCTCGGCGACACCGAACCCTACGATACGATCATTCTCGATATCGGCCTGCCGCAGATGGATGGCCTCTCCGTGCTGGAGGAATGGCGCCGCGCCGGCAAGACCACGCCGGTGCTGCTGCTGACGGCGCGGGACCGCTGGAGCGACAAGGTCCAGGGCATCGACGCCGGCGCCGACGACTATGTGGCCAAGCCGTTCCACATGGAAGAAGTGCTGGCGCGCGTACGGGCCCTGGTCCGCCGGGCCGCGGGGCACGCGAGCAACGAGATTGTCTGCGGTGCCGTTCGCCTCGATGCGCGTTCGGGCAAGGTCACGGTGGATGGCCAGTCGGTCAAGCTCACCAGCCACGAATTGCGGCTCCTGAGCTACCTCATGCACCACAAGGGCAAGGTGATCTCGCGCACCGAACTGACCGAGCATCTCTATGACCAGGACTTCGACCGTGACAGCAACACGATCGAAGTGTTCGTCGGGCGCCTGCGCAAGAAGCTGCCGGAAGACTGCATCCAGACGGTACGCGGACTGGGCTACCAGATCATCGGGGATTGACCCGCTTGGGCCCCGCCGTGGCTGACATGAAGGGCCCCTGACATGCAGGGCAAGGGCTCCATTGCGGTTTCACTGTTCTGGCTCTCGGCCGGCTGGCTGGTGCTGGCGCTGATCACCACTGGGATTCTCCTCACCGATCTTTATTCGCGTGCGCTCGACACGACGCTGACCGAAACGCTCGACTTTCACGTTGAGACCCTGACCGGCAGCCTGCTGGAGAACGGCGATCCGCGCGGGCCAGAGATCGCGCTTGCCGACCCGCGCTTTGAGCGCCCGCGCTCGGGCTGGTACTGGATCATCCGTGACGCGGACGGCGGCCTGGTCAACCTTTCCACCTCGGTGGTAGGTATCGACCTGCCGGCTGTCGGCACGGCCGCCGATGCATTCGGGCGCAGTTCGGAAATCATCAACGATCCCTTCGGCACGCAATTGCGCATGGTCGAACGCGCCGTCACGCTCGACGGGCAGAGCTACCGCATCACCGTGGCCGGCAATCTCACCGAAATCCTCAAGCTGGTTTCGGATTTTCGCGGACAGACCTTCATTGTGCTGGGCGTGGTCGGCGTGATGCTGGCCGCGATGAGCGCCTTCGTGGCCCGAATCGCCCTGCGGCCCATCGCGCAGCTCAGCCGGGCCGTGGAGTCGGTGCGCGAGGGGGACAGCGCCGAGGTTTCGGGCACCTATCCCATCGAGATTGCGCCGCTGGCTGAAGAGGTCAATGAACTGCTGCGCTCCAACACCCAGATCATCGAGCGGGCGCGCAACCAGGTCGGCAACCTGGCCCATGGCCTCAAGACCCCCATCGCAGTGCTGCGCAACG
Organism: uncultured Devosia sp.; assembly: GCA_965650545.1. Lineage (GTDB taxonomy): Bacteria > Pseudomonadota > Alphaproteobacteria > Rhizobiales > Devosiaceae > Devosia. Next base: position 11,487 of record CBFGPB010000015.1, read on the forward strand.
AGGCGCATGCCCGCAAGGGGGCGCTGGCCGACGTGGTCGCCAGTGAGACCGAGAAGATGAGCAACATGGTCTCGACCTATCTCGAGCGGGCGCGGCTGGCGGCCCGCACCTCGGTGGTGGGCAAGAAGGCCGATGCGACCATGATCATGCTCCGGCTGACCCGGGTCATGCGCAAGATTCACCCCGATGTCACAATCGCCTTCCAGCGGCCCGACGCATCGCTGCCCTGGTTCCGGGGCGACGAGGCCGATCTCGAGGAAATGGCGGGCAATGTGCTCGACAATGCCTGCAAGTGGTCCAAGGGACAGGTGGGGGTGCGCCTTTCCGCCGAGCGCAGCGACAAGGGCACGCATCTCCTGATCCGCATCGACGACAATGGCCCGGGACTCAGTGATGCCGATGCGCAAAAAGTGTTGCGTCGCGGTGTCAGGTTGGACGAGAAGACACCCGGGACCGGCCTTGGGCTGGATATCGTCAAGGAACTGGTCGATGTCTACGGCGGTAGTCTGGAGCTCAAACGCTCCCAGCTTGGCGGCCTCCTGGTGGAACTGAGACTGCCCACGGCGCGCCTGGGCGGGCTGGTCCGGCCGACGGAAAGCTGACGCACTTTCGCCGCAATGGCGCAACAAGAACCGACTGACCGCATGCAGAGGCCAATAGACTCATGAACCGCAACACGTTGATCGCCCTTCCGCTCCTCGCTCTTGCCCTGGCAGGCTGCTCGAGCACCGGAACCGCGCGCGTCGCCCAGGCCCCGGTCGCAACCCAGCCGGTCATTGCTCAGCCCATGGTGCCGACCACGGCCCAGACTGTGCAGACGGCCCGCCTGACCACCAGCATTGCCAATGGCTTCGTCGACCCCGCAGCGCTGGCGCTGATGACGGCCAAGGATTCGAACGAAGCCAACAGCGCCCAGTTCTATGCCCTGCAGTTCGGCCGTCCCGGCGCGCCGCGCCAGTGGGCCGGGGACAAGGGAACGACCGGTTCGGTGGCCGTTGGCCCCTATGTCCGGGTCAACAATCTCGACTGCCGCGACTTCACCCATACCGTCAAGCTGAACGGCACCGACTATGTGAAGAAGGGCACCGCCTGCCGCGAGCAGAACGGCAACTGGAACGTGGTCCAAGGCGCTGCCTGACGATCACGTTTGGGCGCGGGCAAAGGATTGTTTACCAAGCAGCTTTAGGGTCGGTGGGTAAGTCGCACACCGCCCATAGAGTTCATGAACCAGCCTGCCCAAAGCATTGACGCAGCCGTGTCGCGAGCCGCGCGCCCCGCGGCCCGCAGTTCCGCGGCCGCGCCCAGGCCGTTCTGCGGCATGATCGACCCCGTGCTCGTCAATGAGCCGGTGCTGTTTCCCTTGAGCGGATCCGTGAGCCTGGAAGCCGCCAATGCCGCCTGGACCTGGGTGACCCGCGACCTGTGCCCGGATATCATTTCCGCCGAGGGCGCCACCAATGGCAACCTTCGGGCAGGCGACCTCGAGCCGCTGATGCCAGACGTGCTGGCGCGCATGAAGGCGGCTACCGACAAGGTGGATGCCGACAGCGAGGCGCTGCGGCGCCTGCGGGCCCAGTTTGGCCGCGAGCATGCCCGCGATGAAATCCGGACCGTTACAGCAGCGCTCAAGGCACGGGCGCTCCTGCCCAAGGCGCAGGGCTTCGGCAAGGCCGTCAACACCATGGCTGACGATGCGGCGCTCGGCACGGCGCTCCAGGCCATGCCGCTGCAGGATGCCCAGCTTGCCGCCCTGCTGTTTCAGGCCGCCGTCGGTCAGGTCGCCAATCCGTCCCGTCTCATATCCACCGTGGTCAAGCTCTGCGGCAGCACTGAAGAAGTCGCCATCACCCGCAATGGCTTCGCGCCGCTGATCGAGGCCATGCTCGCGCATGCCCAGAGCCAGTTGCGCTACCTGCACCTGACCGGGCCCTTTGCGGATACCGATCTTGTGTGCCGCAGCCTCACCCGATTCCACAGGCTGGTTCGGTCGCTGACGGGCTACATCGAGTTTGCACGCGGCAGCCGCACCACGCAAATCCTTGCCACCATCACCAAATCGGTGTCGGACCGCGTCGAGCCGCGCCTGCGGGAAGTCGTGACCGATCTCAACCAGGCCATGCGCCGCCCGCGCGAAGGCGCGGACCGGATCGACAATGACCGGCTGCTGGGCGCGATCAACGGCGTCTACCTGCTCTCCACCGTGCGCGATTGCCGCGGATCACTGGCCCTCAATGCGGTTTTCGACCAGGCCTGGAGCCAGACCGGTCAGGCGCTGGAGCTGCATATCCAGCGCAACCTCGATCTCTTGCGGCAGAGTCCGGCAGATCCGATGATCGGCGCAAGGCTCGATGCGGCGATAAAGATGGCCGAGATCCGGTTTAATGCCGAATATGCCGAGACGCTCAAACGCGCCCGCGCTACGGCCGAACGCCAGGCCTGAACTCGTTCTCCATTGGCCGCAACCGGACCAGGGTTGCCCCTTTGTCGCGGACCACGACGGGCTGGCCGGCTGCCTTGGTCCGGGCCGCAACCAGGGCGACGGATCCCGCCTTGGTCTGGCGCAACACCACGCCAACAGCCTGCGGCGGATGATGACCGTCTGAACCGGCATAGATGAGAGCACCCGGATCGAACTGGCGCGGTTCGTCGCAGACCACTGTGACCAGTTGCGCGTCGCGCCCGAAGCGGCCTTGCAGATAGGGCGGTACCGGGTCGACCGGACCGGTCGGGGCGGCGGCGGGGGTCGCGTCCGGTCCATTGCGGGGCAGCGGAACCAGGGCAACGCGCTCCTGGGCCACGATGCCCGCTGCCGTCGGAGGAATGAGGCCGAGGTCGACGCCAGCCGCGATGTCGCACACGGCGAGCGGCTGAGGCGCCTCTGAAAGCACCAAGAGGCCGGTTTCGCGCCGGGGGCGGAAGAACCATACCATCCGGCGGGGGGCGGGCGCGGGCCGCTGAAGCATGGCCAGGCCACCATCGAGATAGGCAGGGGCCCCCTCCGCACTCTCGGGCGCAATGCCGGCGGGAGCGTCGGGAGTCTCGTAGATGCGATCGATCTGCGGGTCCTCCACAGGCCGGCGATTGCGTCCGAGCAATTGGTCAATGGCGTCGGCGCCGCTCTGGATGCAGCCCAGGCGCGTGAAATAGCCGGCGGCACTGCCCGCCAGCACAATCCCTTCGCGTTGCCCAATGGCTTCGAGGCGCCCGCGCCCGTGATGCCATTGGCTCGCCCCTCCAGCAACGTGCCAGAGGGTAAGGTCGGGCTGCCAGCCACCCGAAACGAGCAGGCGATCCGTGCCCATGACCGGTGCGTCGCTGCGGTCGCTGTGAACCTGGAGCAACCCGCCGGCGCGCGCCATCGCCGCCGAGAGGGGAATGGTACCCGGAGACTGCACCATGCCGTAGGCGCGCGAAAAGGCGATGAATCGGGAGGCGGGATTGGGCCGGCTGTCGAGAACGCGCCCAATGCCAATGCCCACGTCGCTGGCCAGCATGGCAAGCCGGTATGCGGGGTTGCTGGACGTGGCAACGACCGCATCCTGGCCCTGCCAGACGCCATATCGAGAAGCCAGCTCATAGGCATCCAGGGTGCCGATCACGCCGGGCAGCCGATTGCCCGCGAATATGGGCAGCCTTTCCAGCGAGCCGGTCGCCAGCACGATATGGGTCGCGGCGATGTCGATCACGCGGCCCTGCGCCGCGCCTTGGCTGGTGTCCACCTGGTGCGCGCGAGCCAGGCCCTGCCGCAGCGCAAAGACCTGTGTCGCCGTGAGCGTCGTGATTGCCGCATTGGCGGCCACTTCGCCGGCGAGGCGCGCCATGCTTTCTTCGGGTGCGTCCTCACCCTCCTGGGTGCCGAACAGTCCCGAATGGCCACCGAGACAGGGATTGGCTTCGGCTAGGATGACCGATAAGCCGGACCGGGCACCGGCGAGTGCGGCCGCCATGCCCGCAACACCGCCCCCGATCACCAGCAGGTCGGCGCTGGGCCCGGGGGCTCCTGCTACCGAACGCCAGGGGCGGTCGAGGGCATGGGGGTCGTCCAGCAGCAGTCCCAAGGTACGGCCGGGCTGGAACAGGCGGGCCAACAGGCCTGGCCGCTTGCTGCCCAGCGTGATGTAGTCGGCGCCATCCTGTGCTAGCGTCCGGGCCATGGGCAGCGCCCTCTGCGGGTCGTTGGCAAGGCTTGCATGGCTGATTGCCGGAGTGGCCCGTGGCGTCAGGCCAATGGGGCTGTCGCGGCGCTCGCCCAGCGTATCGATACCCGAGGCCAGCGCGGCGCTCAGCACCGTGTCGCCTGCAAACCCATAGATGAGCCGTCCGTCGAGCGTGAAGTGCAGCGGCCGCTTGCGATCGATTGCCGAGCCGGCGAAACCCTTGGCGGTGCCTGGGGGCAGGCGATTGATCTGCGGCCTCATGCAGCCGCTCCCGCAGCACCCGTCACATAGTCGTCGACAGGCGGTGCCTTGTGGGTGCGATTGACGAGCCGTGCGCCGAACCAGGCCGCTTCCTCCGATGAGGCCGTGCCGCAGAGCCAGCGGGCCAGCGCCGGCACGAGGAAAGCGCCGTAGCACGAAAGCCCCGCCACCACATCGGCTCCCACACCGGCGACGCGACCGAATGCAGGGGCGCCATCTCTGGTGGCCAGCGTTTGAAAACTTGTCTGGCCGGCTTGCTCGACAGGCCGGTTCTGGCCCATCAGGGCGTGAAGGTGCTGGGCGAGTTCGGCCATGTCTCCCGGACCAAAGGCCGCGACGCCACCCTCGGCCTGCTGCATAAGGTAGGTGCCGCTGTCGAAGTCGAGCATGATCGAGCCCGGCAGGGGCCGGGTCGGCGCAGTCAGGATGCTTGTCGACAGGCCGCGCCAAAGCAATTGCGGCCATTGGCGCAAGGGAAGCCAGGCGATGATGGCCTCGTCGTCGCAGAGCACGGCCTGGCGTGCCTGGAAGGCCGAGCCAGCTGCAACAACCTGCACCTGGCCGTCGCTTGCCACCTCGACTTTCTGTGCCGTCACCCGGCTGACGCGGCCGCGATCCAGCCATCCATCCATCCCGGCCTCAAGCGGGGGCCGGTTGATTCTTATGGCGTCGCGCAAAACCATGCCGCTGCGACCGGCACCCAGCAGGGAGGGCGCCACCGGTTCGGCGGCCAGCCCGAAACCGGCCGCCATGTGGCGGACATGGGACAGGGCCTCGACGTGTTCCTGCCCCTGCGCAAAGAAGATCGGATCGACCCGGCTTAGTGCGGCGCGGCCACCGACGCGGCTCGCGAGCCGCGCGGTTTCAGCCGCTCCATGGGTGAGCATGGCCCAGGTCTCCGGCCGCGTAACCGGCGCTACCGAGAGATCAATGCCTCGAACCAGCCGATAGCCCGCCTGGCTCTCGCCGACCAGCATCACCCTGCGCGCATGGACGCTGGCCAGCAGGCCCGCAAGAAGCTGGGCAAGCGGGGTCGAGCCGAAAACGGCAAAGTCGAAACCTGAATCGCTCATGCGGCAAAAAGGCCCGCGACCACAGGCCCCTGTGGCAATGCGTCCCTGCCTTCACATCCTGTTTTGGTGGCTTTTCGCCCAATTCGGCTTATAGAGATGCTTGCCTTTCCGCGTCTGGCAGACAAGCGTTTGGGGCCCATGATTTTCTGGTCGATTGCCATAGCCGTTACCGCCATTGCCTGCGCCGCATTGTTTTATGCGGGGGTAGGTCGCACGGTCAACGCGGCCGGCCCCGATTTGGCCGATCCCAACGATCATTTTCGCCGTTTGCTGGCCGGCATCGAGGCCGACGAGCTATCGGGCAAGCTCGATGCCGAACAGGCCATCGCCGCGCGCGGCGAATTGGCGCGCGAATTGCTGCGCAGCAAGGGTGAGTCGCGCGGTGAGGCCAACGATCTGGGGCGCGCGCCACTTTTCGTCGGATTGGTCGCCGTGGCAGTGATCAGCCTCGGGCTTTACGCAACCCTCGGGCGGCCCGACCTTCCAACCCAACCCCTGTCTGAACGGCCAGAAATTGCGGCCCGGACCATGGACATGGATGACGCCATTGCGCGCATCGAGGCGCGTCTGGCCGAAACGCCTGACGACGTGCGCGGATGGCAGGTTATCGCCCCCGCCTATGTGGAACTGGGCCGGTTCGCCGACGCTGCAGAGGCGTATCGCCGGGTGATCGCGCTGTCGGGTCCGACGGCGGATTTGCAGACCGACCTGGCCGAGGCGCTGTTGCTCGAGGCCGGTGGCGCCGGATCGGACGAGGCCATGCAACTGCTGGAGGCAGCAGCCGGGGCGGACGCGACGCATGTGCGTTCGCGCCTCTACCTTGCGGCCGAACTGATGCGGACCGAGCAGTATGCTGAAGCGGCGACCTTCTGGCAGCAGGCGATCGATCTTGCGCAGGGTGACGAACCCTGGCTCCCCGCGGCAACGCAGGGTCTTGCGGTAGCGCAGGCCGGCGGTGTCGACAGCTCCGCGCAGCAGCAGGCCGACATGATTGCGGGCATGGTCGGCGGCCTGGCCGAGCGGCTCTATGCCGATGGCGGATCGGTTGAGGAGTGGACGCAGCTCGTGCGCTCCTATCTCGTGCTCAATGATCGCGACAATGCGCAGCGCGCCTTCGACGCCGCCGTCGCCGCCTATCCGGCCGCCTTCGATCGCGGCGAACTCGATACGCTCGCGCTGGACGCGGGTCTCACGCTCAATGGAGGCAATCCATGACCATGCCAGCCAATGCGCGCCGCAAGGGCATGACGCGCAAGCAGAAGCGCCTCGCCGTCATTGCCGGCCTGGCAGTGGTTCTGGCCATTGCGACGGCGCTCGTCCTGACTGCGCTGCGCGACCAGATCGTCTTCTTCTATTCGCCCAGCGACGTCTTTGCGCGCGAGGTGGCACCGGGCCAGCAGATCCGGCTCGGTGGCTTGGTCAAGGAGGGCACCTGGACCCGTGATGGCCAGGAGAACCTCTTCACCATCACCGATGGCGGCCAGGAGATCGTCGCCCACTATGTCGGCATCCTGCCGGATCTTTTTCGCGAGGGGCAGGGGGTTGTCGCTGAAGGCAGCCTTGGTCCGGATGGCCGCTTTGAGGCCAACACCGTGCTCGCCAAGCACGACGAAAACTATGTGCCCAAGGAAGTCGTCGAGGCTTTGAAGGCCCAGGGTGAATGGCGGCCGGAGGCTACTTCGCAGTGAGCATCGAACTTGGCCATTTCGCGCTGATCCTGGCCTTTGCCATCGCGTCGGTGTCGGCGCTGGGCGGGCTGCTGCTGTGGCGGCGTGGGGAGAGACTGGCGGCGGTGCTGGCACAGGCGTCGATCCTGCAGTTCGTGCTGGTCGCCGTGGCCTTTCTGGCCGTGGTCCAGGCCTTTGTTACGTCCGATTTCAGCCTGGCCCTGGCCGCCAATCACTCCCATTCATTGAAGCCGCTGATCTTCAAGATCTCCGGCGTCTGGGGCAACCATGAAGGCTCGATGCTGCTCTGGGTGCTCATTCTGGTGCTGTTCGGGGCGCTGGTTGCAGCCTTCGGCCGCCGGCTGCCGGCCGACCTCAG
>CBFGPB010000016.1:0-18996 GCA_965650545.1 uncultured Devosia sp.
TGCACCGGCTGATCGACGCGCTCATCCGCTCGGGCAAGGAGGGACGGCGCGTCGTGCTTTAGGCCGCGGCCTTTTTCCGGGCGATGCGGGCGCGGATATGCTCGACATCGGCCTTCGGCGTCGCGGCAAACAGGGTCTTGGTATAGTCGTGCTGCGGATCGGCAAAGACCGCATCGCGGCTGCCATGTTCGACCACGTCGCCGAAATACATGACCATGACTTCATCGGCGATATAGCGCACGACCGACAAGTCGTGGCTGATGAAGACATAGGTGAGGTTGAACTCGTCCTGCAGGTCCTTGAGCAGGTTGAGGATCTGCGCCTGGACCGACAGGTCGAGCGCCGAAACCGGCTCGTCGAGGACGAGGAAGCTCGGATTGAGCATCAGCGCCCGGGCAATGGCGATGCGCTGGCGCTGGCCGCCCGAGAACATGTGCGGGTAGCGGTTGAAATGCTCGGGGCCAAGGCCGACCTTGACCAGCATATCCATGGCCCGCTGGCGCCGCTCGGCCGCCGGCATGTCGGTATTGAGCAGCAGCGGCTCGGCCAGGACGTCGCCAATCTTCTGGCGCGGATTGAGCGAGCCATAGGGGTTCTGGAAGACGATCTGCACCTTCTGGCGCATTTCCCGGGTCACATGGGCTGCACTGGCCGGCTGGCCATCGATGAGAATTTCCCCGGAGGTGGGCTGGTCGATCAGGGTGATCATGCGGGCCAGGGTGGACTTGCCACAGCCGCTTTCGCCCACAACGGCCAGGGTCCTGCCCTTCTCGAGGGTGAAGTTGACACCCTTGACCGCATGGACGGTCTTGGCGGGCCTGAGGAACCCGCCGGAAGTGATATAGTCACGCTTGAGGTCGCGCACTTCGAGGACGGGCGTGGTCATCGGCGCACTCCCGGGGCCGCTTCAAACATCATGTCCGACACGGTAGGCAGGCGGTCGCCCACGGCATTTTCGGGCAGGGCCGAAAGCAGGGCGCGGGTGTAGTTCGATTGCGGGTTCTCGAAGAGCGAGAGCACGTCGGCCTCTTCCATCTTGTGGCCCTTGTACTGGACGATCACCCGGTCAGCGGTCTCGGCGACCACGCCCATGTCGTGGGTAATCATGATCAGCGCCATGCCGGTTTCGGCCTGGAGCTTCACGAGAAGATCGAGGATCTGCTTCTGGATAGTGACGTCGAGGGCCGTGGTCGGCTCGTCGGCGATCAGGAGCTTGGGATGGCAGGCGAGCGCAATGGCGATCATGACGCGCTGGCACTGTCCGCCGCTCATCTGATGCGGGAAGGCACCAAGCCGCTCGGCGCCGTCGCGAATGCCCACGAGACGCAGCAGTTCCACGGCGCGGTCACGCGCTGCCCTGCCCCGCAATCCCATATGCCGGGCCAGCACTTCCTCGATCTGGAAGCCAATGGTGAAGCAGGGATTGAGGCTGGCAATGGGCTCCTGGAAGATCATGGCAATGTCCTTGCCGATGATCTTGCGCTTCTCCGCCGGGCTCATGGACAAAAGGTCTCGTCCCTCGAAGGTCATGACATCGGCCGTGACAGTGGCGGTGGAAGGCAGGAGGCCCATGGTGGCCAGCATGGCCACCGACTTGCCTGACCCGGATTCCCCGACAATGGCCAGCACTTCGCGGGCGTCGACAGAGATGTCGATGCCGTCGACGGCCTTGAACAGGCCAATCGAGGTATCGAAGGCGACGGTGAGATTCTTGATCTCAAGAAGGGGCATGATTTAGCTCCGCTTGAGTTTGGGATCGAGCGCGTCGCGCAGCCCGTCGCCGATGAGATTGATGGCCAGGACCGTGATGAGAATGGCCAAGCCCGGGAAGGTTACGACCCACCAGGCGCGCAGGATGAACTGACGCGCCTCGGCCAGCATGGTACCCCATTCGGGCGTTGGCGGCTGGGCGCCCAGACCGAGGAAGCCCAGGGCCGCGGCGTCGAGAATGGCGCTCGAAAAGCTCAGCGTGGCCTGGACGATCAGCGGTGCCAGGCAATTGGGCAGGATCGTATAGAACATCAGGCGCAAGTGACCGGCGCCGGCCACACGGGCCGAGGTCACGTAGTCCTTGCCCAGCTCGCCAAGCACGGCCGAGCGGGTGAGACGCACGAAATGCGGCTGCAGGACCAGCGCGATGGCGATCATCATGTTGAGAAGCCCCGGCCCCAGGATGGCAACCATGACCAGGGCCAGGAGCAGCGAGGGGAAGGCCAGGATGAGGTCCATGATGCGCATCAGCACCGTATCCACCCACCCGCGGGCATAGCCGGCCACAAGGCCGATGACGATGCCGGATACCAGGGCAATGAAGACCACGACCGTGCCGATCAGCAGCGAGTAGCGGGCGCCATGGATGAGACGGGACAGGATATCGCGCCCCACCGCATCGGTGCCGAGCAGGAAGGTCGCCTTTCCCCCTTCCGTCCATGACGGCGGCACCAGCAGCGCGTCACGATATTGCTGGATGGGCGAGTGCGGGGCAATCCAGTCGGCGAACACCGCCGTCAGCACCAGCAGGATGAAGACAACGAGGCCGATGACGGCGCCGCGATTGACCGAGAAATAGTACCAGAACTCGCGCAGCTGGTGGGCGAGGCCCATGCGCGGAGCCGGATCGGCAGCAGAAACGGTATTGGTCATGCCGCCCTCCTAGTTGTGGCGGATGCGGGGATTGATGAGCCCATAGAGCACATCGACGATGAGATTGACCGCCATGACGATCAGCGCGATCAGCAGAAGACCGGCCTGCACCACCGGATAGTCGCGGCGGGAGATGGCGTCGACCATCCACTTGCCGATACCGGGCCAGGAGAAGATGGTCTCGGTGAGAATGGCGCCGGCCATCATCACACCGACCTGGAGGCCGATGGTGGTGACTACCGGGATCAGTGCATTGCGCAGGGCGTGCTGGCCGATCACCTGTCGCGGCGACAGGCCCTTGGCCCGTGCGGTACGCACATAATCGTCACCCAGCACTTCGAGCATGGCCGAGCGAGTCTGGCGGGCGATGACGGCGAGGGGGATGGTCCCCAGCGTGATCGTGGGCAGGATCAGGTGCCGCAGCGCCGAGACGAAGGCGCCATCCTGCCCCGACAGCAGGGAATCGATGGTCATGAAGCCGGTGACGGCGGGGAAGAAATAGAGCAGGTCGATGCGGCCCGAGACCGGCGTCCAGCCCAGGATGCCGGAAAAGAAGATGATGAGCAGCAGGCCGAGCCAGAAGATGGGCATGGAATAGCCCACAAGGGCGGTGCCCATCAGCGTCTGGTCATACCAGGAGCCGCGCTTGACCGCGGCGATGACGCCGGCGGGAATGCCGATGACGACAGCGAAGATGGTGGCGCAGAAGGCCAGTTCCACCGTGGCGGGGAACAGGGTGAGGAAGTCGCGGATTACCGGGCGCTTGGTGGAAATGGAGGTGCCGAAGTCACCCTGGAAGATGCCGGCAAGATAGTTCCAGTATTGAACCCAGATGGGCTGGTCGTAGCCGAATTGGGTCAGGAGCTGCTGATAGCGTTCGGGCGAAACGCCGCGCTCACCAGCGATCAGGAGGACGGGGTCGCCCGGCAGGACGCGGACGAAAGCGAAGGCCACGATCGTGATGCCGATAAAGGTCGGCACGATCAGCAGCAGGCGATTGAGGATGAAACGGATCATGTCTTTTCAAGGGATGCCGGGGGCAGCTGGGCCGCCCCCGGTCTTAGTCCCGATTACTCGGCGATATCGACGCCATCAAAGGCGTGGGTACCCTTGGGGTCCATGACGTAGCCGGTGACCTTGTTGCTCATCGGCATGAAGACCAGCGAGTGGGCAATGGTCGCCCAGGGGGCTTCGGCCTTGAACACTTCCTGGGCCTTTTCATAGAGCGCGGTGCGCTCGGCCTGGTCGGAAATGGTCTTGGCCTCCTGGATCAGGGCGTCGAACTCCTCGTTGCACCACTGGGCGCGGTTGGCGGCGCCGACAGCGTCGCAACCGAGCAGCACGGCCAGGAAGTTGTCCGGGTCGCCATTGTCGCCGGTCCAGCCCAGCAGCACCGCACCATCGCGATCGACAGCCGAGGACTGCTCGAGATATTCGGCCCATTCCATCGAGACGATCTCGGCGGTGACGCCGACTTCGGCAAAGTCAGCCTGGATGAGCTCGGCCATGCGGCGGGCATCGGGGTTGTACGGGCGCGAAACGGGCATGGCCCAGATCTTCATCGAGAGGTTCTCGACGCCGGCTTCGGCCAGCATGGCCTTGGCCGCTTCCGGATCGTACGGATCGTCCTGGATCGCGTCGTTATACGACCACATGGTGGGCGGGATCGGGTTCTTGGCGATCTCGGCATTGCCGGCGAAGACCGCCTCGATGATGGCGGCCTTGTCGATCGCCATGTTGAGGGCCTTGCGGACCATCGGGTTGTCGAACGGCGCCTGCTGGGTGTTGTAGGCGAGGTAGCCGACGTTGAGGCCTTCCTGTTCCATCATGGTCAGGTTCGGGTCGGCCTTGATGACTTCCAGGTCAGCCGGGTTGGGATAGGGCATGACATGGCATTCGCCGGCCTGGAGCTTCTGCAGGCGGACGGCCGGGTCGGTGGTGATGGCGAAGACCAGGTCGTCGATCGGCTGCACGCCGCCCCAGTAGTCGTCGAAGCTGGCATAGCGGATCGCCGCGTCCTGCTGATAGTTCACGAACTGGAAGGGGCCGGTGCCGATCGGCTGCTGGTTCAGCATGTCCATGGTGCCGGCAGCTTCGAGCTGGGCAGCGTATTCGGCCGACAGGATCGAGGCGAAGTCCATGGCGAGGTTGGCGATGAACGGGGCTTCGGGGCGGGTCAGGGTGAACTTGACCGTATAGTCATCGACCTTCTCGATCGACGAGATCAGCTCGCCCATCGACATGGAGTTGAAATATTCCCAGGTGATGCCGGTGGAATAGGCATGCCACGGGTGATCGGCCTTCCACTGACGTTCAAACGAGAACAGCACGTCGTCGGCGTTGAAGTCGCGGGTGGGAGTGAAATATTCGGTGGTGTGGAACTTGACGCCCTGGCGCAGCTTGAAGGTATAGGTCAGGCCGTCTTCGGAGACCTCGTAGCTCTCGGCCAGGCCGGGCTCGGTGGTCGAGGCGCCCTTGGTGAACTGCACCAGGCGGTTGTAGATGGGACGGCTGGACGCGTCGAAGGTGGTGCCTGCGGTGTAGGGCGCCGGATCGAAGCCCTCAGGCGAGCCTTCGGAACAATAAACGAGAGTCTTGGCCTGCGCCGCACCGGCGGTCAGCGCCAGGACGGCAGTTGCCGCCAAAAGGGTTTTCATCAATTTCATGATTTGTGTCTCCCGAGACATTTTTTTGCGCACCCGGCTTGCCAACCGGGGCTTGGGTTCTACCAAAGCCTAGAAATTGAGGGAGCGCAATGGGGAGAGTTGACCATTTGGTCAATCTTGTGACGACCCAAAGCGCTCTCCACAGGATTGGACGCTTTTTCATCAATCCGTTCGGCTTAAGCCGATCCGGCTTGACCCCGCGGCCTGAGCAGGCGAACCATGACCGCATGCAACAAGCGATCGCCACAATTGCCCTTGTCGTTGCCGACTATGACGAGGCGATCGCCTTCTATCGCGATGCCGTCGGCTTTTCGCTCGTCGAAGACAAGCTCATGGGTGGCGAAAAGCGCTGGGTGGTGATGGCCCCGAAGGGGCAGGGCGGGGCGCGTCTGCTCCTGGCCAAGGCTGACGGACCCGAACAGCAAGCCGTGGTCGGTCGCCAGGCCGGCGGACGGGTCATGCTCTTCCTTGAAACCGACGATTTTGCTCGCGATTACAAGCGGATGGTTGCCAATGGGGTGTCCTTTATCGAGGAGCCCAGGCATGAGCCCTATGGGTCGGTTGCGGTGTTTGTCGATCTATACGGGAACAAATGGGACCTCATCGAACCGCGGCGCTGATGGTGCTGATGCTGATGTCGGCCCAGCCAGCCCTGGGTCAGCAGCCGGGCTGGCATTTTTCGCCGCTTCCAGGTGAAGGCGACCGGGCCAGCACAGGCTGTGCGAGTGACTCGACGCCGGAGGATTTCACCTGCCTTGCGGTGCGCTGCGAGGAGGATTTTTCAACAGGCATCCATATTTACGCGTCGCGCCCCGAGGGTGTCGAGGGGCAGTGGGAACTGACCCTGGACCGGGAGACGCGTAGCCTGGCCGTGATTGCGGCCCAGCCCTATGGCGGGCGTTTCGAGGACGAGGACGGCTGGCTGATGGACGGGCTGCGGCACGGCACTTTTGTCTATCTGCGCCACGCGGACGATGCGGATGGCGCCTTTGCGCATATCAGCCTCGCTGGGTCTTTCAGGGCCATCGAGGAGGCCCTGCAGTGGTGCGCGCCGCGGGTGCCGCGTGACTAGCGGGCGGAATTTGCTAGCACACTGTTAACCTTTGCGGTCACCATTGCGGGCTTCGTGCGATGATCAGCGCAGGGCCGGCTGATCGCTCCGCCAATGCATGACCGGTTCGGCCAGCGTCTGCAAGCTCTCGGCCGGTTCACCCCCGATGCGACGGATGAGGAGACGTGTCAGTTCGGCGCCGGAGGCGGTGACGTCTTCCTCGATGGAATCCAGCCTGGGATAGATGGTGGGCAGGATGCCCGAGGTCTGCTTGTAGACGATTTCCACGCCCTGCCCCGGCGCCACGCCCACCGACTGCATGCCGGTGAGGAGGGCGATGGTGCGGATCTCGTTGTCGGTGATGATGCCGTCGGGCCGGTCGGGCCGCATGGCGAGTTCGGCGCCGAGCGTCCGGACTTCGTCGGGCGTGCTGCGCGTTTCGCCGACATCGAGAATTTCGGCCACGACCCCCCGCCGCGCGGCAGCGGCGCGGAAGGCGGTGGCGATATTGTCGAAGTTGGTGATGCTGGGATTGCCGATGAACAGCATGACCCGCCGACAGCCCTTGTCTGCCAGCCGCTCCAGCGCCTTCGACGCGAAGACCTCGGAATGGAAATCGTGGAAGGGATGAGGCGTGGCAAAGGTGGTCCGGCCATGGCTCACGAAGGGAAAGCCGGCATCCATCAAGGCGGCCACGCGCCGGTCCTGGGGGGCGGTGTGGGTGATGATGATGCCATCGGCGGCGCGGCTGTCGAGAATGTAGCGCACCGCAGAAAGATCGCCGTCGCCACCGAATTCGGGCGTGACGTTGAGAAGGTACTGAGTGCCCGCCAGGGCCATGCCGATGCCCTGGATCATCTGGCGGGCAAAGTCGATCGAGTCGTCGCCGCCGTGGAGCACGAGGGTGATGACATTGGTCTTGCCGGTCCTGAGGCGCACGCCGGCGCGGTCGGGCACATAGCCCACCAGCCGGGCCGCCTCGGCAACCTTGTCGCGCGTTTCCTGCTTGAGCGAAGCGCCACCGCGCAGGGACAGGGACACTGTCGACAGACTGAGCCCCGTCATCTCGGCGATCGTCCTGAGCGTCGGGCGAACGGGCGGGTCGTCACGATCCTGCATGCAAATGCTCCATGTCCCCTTTTAGCGTGACGCCCCGCCAAGGGAATAGGCAAAAAGCGCAAGCCACCCTCGACTATTGCAACGTTGCAAGAGAATCTCTAGCCTGCCGCGCAAGCCGCACTCCCCGGGACCCTTGCCGATGATCTATGCCAACCCCCTCGCCGCGCGCCTTGCGCTCGGGATCGACGACACCAAGCGGGAGGGCAAGCTGTTCCGGCTGTGCGCCGACCTCGAGGGCAAGATCCGGACGCCGGTTGCGGATGTACCGTTTGCATGGCGCATCCAGCGGGCCGACATGACGGAGGGTGAGGCCCTTGGCGCCGACTGGCAGAACTGGGAGGCGTTCGACGCCCATTCGGTCTGGGCGAAAAAGCAGGGGCATACGTGGTTTGCCGCGGAGGTCGTGGTGCCGGAGGCGGCGCGCGGCAAGGTGTTCGTGATGCGCTTTTCGAGCCAATGGCAGGACCGGCCCGGCTCGACGGACCCGCAATGCCTTATCTACCTGGATGGCCGGATCGCACAGGGGCTGGATGGCAACCACACGGAACTGGTGATCGAAGAGAAGGCGGTGCCGGGCAATCGACACCTGGTGATGGTCGACGCCTTCACCTTTTTCGAGCGCCCCCTGGTCGGGTTCGGCGTCGACTTCCTCATCCGCGACCGGCGGATCGAAAGCCTTTACTATGACCTGATGACGCCGCTGGAAGTGGCCGTCCGGCTGCAGCAGAGCGATGCACGGCGGCATGCCATTCTCGATCGGGTCGAACGTGCCCTCCGGGCCCTGGACCGGCGCGGGCACCAGACCGACGGCCTCTGGGAGAGCTTGCCGGAAGCCGAGGCCATCGCCGCCGAAATCTATGCCCTCGGCGATACCGAAGTGCAGCCGCAGATCACGGCCGTCGGCTCGACGCATCTCGATGTCGGCTGGCTGTGGCGGGTGATCCATACGCGCGACAAGACGGCACGCAGCTTTGCCACCGTCCTCAAGCTCATGGAGGAGTTCCCGCAATTTGTCTTCATGTACAACCAGTCGGTGCTGTTCGACTTCCTCCGCCAGGACTATCCCGAACTGTGGGCGCGGCTGCTGGAGCGGGTGAAGGCGGGCCAGTTCGAGATCGAAGGCGCCATGTGGGTGGAGCCGGATGTCAATATCGCCTCGGGCGAGAGTCTCGTCCGCCAGATCATGCGGGGGCGGCGCTTCCACCAAGAGCATTTCGGGGTGACGCCGCGCACTGTCTGGTTGCCCGACACCTTCGGCTATTCGGCCAACCTGCCCCAGATCATGGAAAAGTCGGGGCTCGACTATTTCGTCACCTCCAAGCTCAGCTGGAATGACACCGACCGGCACCCCTATGACACGTTCTTCTGGCGCGGCATCGACGGCACCGTGACCAAGGCGCAGCTGATCACGGCGCAGGCCTATGAGAGCGATGCGGTCTTCACCACCTATAATGGCGATCTCTCCGTCAGCGAGACCATGGGGGCCTGGAAGCGCTACGAGCCCAAGCGCGCCAACAATGAGGTCGTCATGTCCTATGGTTATGGCGACGGGGGTGGCGGGCCGACACGGGCCATGATCGAGCGCGGCACACGGCTGGAACGCGGCATTCCGGGCGCGCCGCGGGTGAAGCTCGAGGGCATCGTGCCCTTCCTTGACCGGCTGGGCCAGCGCATGGATGCCGATCCCGGCCGCTTCCCGACCTGGAATGGCGAACTCTACCTGCAGTATCACCGGGGCACACTGACCACACTGGCCAAGAACAAGGCCAAGAACCGGCTTGCAGAGCGCCGGCTGCGCGAGCTGGAATATCTGGGGGCGCTGGCGCATGTGCGGGCCGGCGCGGCCTATCCCACCGAAACGCTGGCCGCATTCTGGGAACTGGTGCTGATCAACCAGTTCCACGACATCCTGCCCGGCACCTCCATTCCGGAAGTCTATGTCGACAGCGACGCCGACTATGAGCGCATATTCTCAGCCTTTGAGAGCGCGCAGGGCCCCTGGCAGGGGGCCGCAAGCGCGCTGGCACCCCTGAAGGACGGTGCGCTGCGGCTGTTCAACTTCACCTCCCAGGCCAGAACGGACCTCGTGACCCTGGCCGACGCGCCGACGCTGGAGGGTGCGGCGCTGCAGGTGGCGGGCGCGCCAGTGCCGCTGCAACGCCTGACACGGGCCGACGGCTCGCAGGCCATGGCGGCACAGATTGCGGGCTTGCCCGCCTTGGGCTGGACAGACGGTGTGATCACCAGCGCTTCCGGGAGCGCAGCCAGCGATCTTTCCGTGTCGGAACGGCATCTCGAGAACAGCCTCATCCGCATCGCATTCGACGCGCAGGGCCACATCGTCTCGGTGCGCGACAAGGCGAGCGATCGAGAACTGCTCAAGCCCGGCAGCAAGGCCAACCGGCTCATTGCCTATGAAGACAAGCCGATGAACTGGGATGCCTGGGACATCGACGCTTATTTCGAGGAACAGTCCTGGGCGCTGGACGCGGTGGCGAGCATGGCCGTGGTGGAGAACGGACCGCATCGCGCTGCCCTTCGCATCGAGCGTCCCTATGGGGCGTCCCGCATCGTACAGGTGATTTCCCTGGCCCAAGGCGAGCGGCAGATCGAATTCGACACTTTCATTGACTGGCAGGAGCGGGCGCAGGTGCTCAAGGCCGTGTTCGACTTCGACCTCAACACATCCGACATCCGCTCGGAAATCCAGTTCGGCCATGTGACCCGCCCCACCCATCGCAATACCAGCTGGGACCGGGCGCGGTTCGAGGCCTCGATGCATCGCTGGGTCGACATGAGCGAGGCCGATTTCGGCGTCGCTCTCATCAATGACTGCAAGTATGGCTATGATGCGCTTGAGCAGATGGTGCGCCTGACCCTGGTCCGCGGCTCCGGCTATCCCAGTCCCGAGGCCGACCGTGGCGAGCACAGGCTGCGCTATGGACTATTCGTGCATGGCGGCTTTGCCGACCTGGCCGAGGTGCACAGGGCGGCCGAGCGATTCAACAACCCCATCTGGGTGGCCGGGACGGCGGTTCGACGCGACAACCCCCTGCCCGATCTGGAAGGCTTTTCGCTGGCCACGGTGGATGTGAACAATGTCAGCATCGAAACGGTGAAGAAGGCCGAAGGCTCCGACGCCCTCGTGCTGCGCGTCTTCGAACACGCCAATCGGCGTGCGCAGGCCCGGATCAGCTTCGGCCTGCCCATAGGCGAGGTGCGCCGGGCCAATCTCATGGAAGAGGAGATCAGCGGGCCGCTCGACCTCAGCGACAATGCCGTAACGTTGTCGCTGCGCCCCTTCGAGATCGTCACGCTGATCGTCGACGTCGAGGGGACATAGGAACCCGGCCGCAGTCAGGACACGACAACTGGGCGGCGGAACCCGCAAGGGGCCGGCCAAGGAATACCGCTTCAGGCGTGGTCGGCCATCCGCTGATCCAATGCCTCGCGCAATCGGGCGCTGGGGATGAGCACGACCGTCTGGCGCGGGGCGATACGATGTTCGTCGCCCGTCCGCGGATTGCGCCCGATACGCTCGGCACGCGACCGCACTTCGAATGTGCCGAACCCGGTCAACTTGACGCTCTCTCCTGCCTTGAGCGCCTCGCCAATCAGTTCGAACATTCGATCGCCGATCTGTGCCGTATCGTGGCGCGACAACCCGGTCGCGTCGGCAGCCCGCTCACTCAAAGCGGCCCTGGTAACAGTCTGATCCAATGCCTAAACCTCCTCCACCTATTAAATTCATAGGTGGAACATAAGGCGCTGTCCAGCCTGCGAAAGTCTCAATTAAACATGATCATCAGCTTCAAGATTGTTTGACATTTTTTAGAATGGTTATAAGCTGCGGCCGCATCGAGGGGGTGACGACACCCTCCGCCCGAGGCCTGCAGAAAGGTTCGCCGTGAGACTGACCCGCCAATCCAATTACGCCATCCGCACCCTGGTCTATTGCGCCGTGAACGAGCCAGGACTGAGCCGGGTGGCCGAGATCGCGCGGGCCTACGGCATATCGGAACTGTTCCTGTTCAAGCTGATCAAGCCGCTGGTCGAGGCGGGCCTGCTGCAGACCGTGCGTGGCCGTCACGGCGGCATCAAGCTGGGCAAGCCGGCCGCCGACATTACCCTGCTCGATACGATCCGCCTGACCGAGGAAAACTTTGCGCTGGCCGAATGTTTCGAAGACGGCGCCGATTGCCCGCTGATCGGCGAATGCGACCTCAACGGGGCGCTGCGCGAAGCCCTGGGGGCGTTTTTCGAGGTGCTGAGCCGCCACACCATTGCCGACCTCGCCAGCAAGAAGCGCTCGATCCGCGAGCGGTTGGGCATCAGCACGGCCGAGGCGGTCAATGAAAGCGTGACGGCGATCCCGGCACTCTGACAGTATCCGCCTGCCGAAATCTATTATGAGTTTGACAGTCATGTTTTCGTGTGATTGATAGGGGGCATGGCGCTGCGACCCCTTGGGGCCTGTGGGTCCGAACGCCAGACCACGACGGGGCTTGCTGCTACCGTCTCCCCGGGCCGGCCAGGATCCTCAACGTCCTGACCGGCCTTTTCATCGTCCTCTCGATTGATCTCGCATGGTCCGTGTGCTCTATCGCGGCCGAACGTTTCCGGACACGATATGGCCCAGCCTCCCCTTCTTGCCCTCCAGGATATCGCGCTGACCTTTGGCGGCACCCAGCTGCTGGAGGCAGCCGAACTGATCGTCTCGCCGGGCCAGCGCATCGCCCTGGTGGGTCGCAATGGCTCGGGCAAATCCACCCTGCTCAAGATCGCGGCGGGACTGGTGCAGCATGACGGGGGCAAGCGGTTCGTCGAGCCGAGCGCCACCATCCGTTATCTGCCGCAGGAGCCGGACCTGACTGGTTTTGCGACGACGCTGAGCTATGTCGAAGCGGGCCTGGCGCCGGGCGACGATCCCTATCGCGCCCAGTACCTTCTCAATGCTCTCGGCCTGACCGGAACAGAGAACCCGGCGACCCTGTCGGGCGGCGAGGGACGCCGCGCTGCGCTGGCCCGGGTGCTGGCGCCGCAGCCGGACGTGCTGCTGCTCGACGAGCCGACCAACCATCTCGACCTGCCGGTGATCGAATGGCTGCAGGAGGAACTGAGCCAGATGCGATCGGCCATGGTGCTGATCAGCCACGACCGGCGGTTTCTGTCCGATCTTTCTCGCTCCACCGTCTGGCTCGACCGCGGCGTGACGCGCCGGATCGAGAAGGGATTCGGGGCCTTCGAGGCCTGGCGCGACGAGGTGCTGGAGCAGGAGGAGAAAGACCGCCACAAGCTCGACCGGCAGATCGTGCGCGAGGAGCATTGGCTGCGCTATGGCGTCACGGCGCGGCGCAAGCGCAATGTGGGGCGGCTCGAGCGCCTGGCCGGGCTGCGACAGGAACGGCGCGAGCAGCGCAAGGTGACCGGCACGGTCAGCATGGCCGTGAGCGAAGGGCGGACCTCGGGCGCGCTGGTGGCCGAGGCGGAGAATATCTCCAAGAGCTTTGGGGCACGGACCGTGGTGCGGGATTTCTCGACCCGCGTGCTGCGCGGCGACCGGGTGGGCATTGTGGGGCCCAACGGGGCGGGCAAGACGACCCTGATCAAGCTGCTGACGGGACTGCTGGAGCCCGATAGCGGCACGATCAAGCTGGGCGCGGCGCTCGAACTGGCCATGCTCGACCAGGGCCGCGCCCGCCTCGACCCCGACACGCGGCTCAAGGATGCGCTGACCGGCGGGGGCAGCGACACGATCCATATCAATGGCGAGCCCAAGCATGTGGTGGGCTATATGAAAGACTTCCTGTTCACCCCCGAACAGGCCAATACGCCGATCGGCAAGCTTTCGGGTGGCGAGCGGGCGCGCGTGGCGCTGGCCCGGGCCCTGGCGCTGCCGTCGAACTTCCTGGTGCTGGACGAACCGACCAACGATCTCGACCTCGAAACGCTCGACCTGCTCGAGGAAATGGTTTCGGACTATGCCGGCACAGTGGTGGTGGTGAGCCACGACCGCGATTTCCTCGACCGGGTGGCGACCTCGGTCATCATGGCAGAGGGCGACGGGCGCTGGACCGAATATGCAGGCGGCTATTCGGACATGGTGGCGCAGCGCGGATCGGGCGTTGCCGCGCGCGTGGTCGAAAAGGCCGCCAAGATCGACAGGCCCAAGGCGGAGCCGTCGTCAGCGCCAACGGCAGGCAAGCGCAAGCTGAGCTTCAAGGAAAAGCATGCTCTCGAAACCCTGCCCAAGGAGATCGACAAGCTCGACGCCGAGATCGCCACGCTGAACAAGGCGCTGGCCGCGCCCGACCTCTACAGCAAGGATCCAAACGGCTTTGCGGCCAAGTCAAAGGCGCTGGAAGCGGCTGCCGCAAGGAAGGCCGCGGCAGAGGAGCAATGGCTGGAGCTCGAAATGCTGCGCGAGGAGCTGGAGGGGTCCTGACCGGCCGTTCAGTGCTTCCAGTCAAACCGGGGCTGGGCGATGTATTGCAGGCCCTCGGTTTCCCCCTGGATGCGGCGCAGGAGCAGGCTACCCAGGTTGCGCCCCGCCTCGACGAAGTCTTCCGACACGGTTTCAGCGCCCGGCTGAAACTGGGCGAACATGGCGGAGGCCTGCTTGGTGACGACATGGACATTGCCGCCAACCTTCTTGCCCGCCTCATTGAGCCCGCCGATGATCGCCAGGGCCGAAATCTCCGAGGCGCAAACCCAGCCGTCCGGTCCGTCGGGACGCTTGGAGCGCTTGATCACATAGCTGCGGATCGCATCGCTGGCGCTGGACAGGTTGACGTCGGCGGCAAATTCGTAGGCGATGCCCGCCTCGGCAGCGGCCCGGGCGACGCCGGCCTTGAGATGCTCGGTATAGGTCAGGGCGCTGTCGGGCAGGACGATCGAGACCCGGCGGCAGCCCTTCTCGACAAGCCGCATGGTCGCGCCATAGGCGTAGGCTTCATTGTCGAAATCGACATAGGGATGCGCTTCCGGCCAGCCGCTGCGACCATGGCTGACGAAGGGAAAATCACTATCGATGAGGAAGCGTATGCGCTCGTCGAACATCTCGGCCTTGGAAAAGATCACCCCATCGGCCATGCGGTTGCGTACGATATGCTTGATCGGCTCAATGGGGTCGATGCCGCGGAAGAGCGGCGTGATCACCAGGTGATAGGCCGTATTGCGCAGGGCCTCGGTGATGCCCGTAACGATGAACGTGCCGAAGCCGTAAATCTGCTCATCGGGCTCGAGCACCAGCGAGATGACATTGGTCCGCCCGGTCTTCAACCGCAGGGCGGCACGATCGGGGAGATAGCCGATTTCGGCGGCAATCTTCTGCACCCGGTCGCGGGTTTCCTGGGCCAGCTCCGGGGCGTTGTTGAGCGCCCGCGAAATGGTGGTCACGGCCAGCCCGGTCATCTGCGCAATGGTCTTGAGGGTCGGCTTGCCTGACGGCTTGACGCCCCGCTTGCCGCGCGTGGCGGGCGGATCTTCTTCCTGCGACACTAAGTTCCCCTCAAGCCCACCCAAGCACAGGCGGGGCACGCTCATCGGGGCAGAACACCAGATTGTTCGCTCCAGTGCAAGCCAGCGCGCTTGCGCCATAAGATGACAACTGACATCATGTTTTTATTGGCACGGAGGAAGTCGCGACGGTTTTCCAGGATTTGCGACCAATACGCATAAAGGTGCACTGGAAAAACCGCATCACGCCCCCTATCTTGCCATTGCCCCGCCGCAATGGCGTGTCACCAGTGCGTTCAACACTCGCAAGGAGAGGAATGACGATGCCGACATCGACGACCTTCACTATCCATGCCACGTGTTCGACCGTAGTAACCTGCAAGCTCTCCGCCAAACGCTGGCAAGGGTCCTGTCGCTCAAAACGAATGTGATCTCGACCGTCACATCCGCGTCTCACAAAGCCGATAGACCCCGCGTTGCCAGCCCCGACCCCTTCACGATGAAGGGCCTCGGCTTGGACGGACGCGCAAGTGGAGATTCCACCCATGCAGGAAAACAATCTGAACAGGGCCGAAAGGCTCAGACCCATCGTCATCGAAGTGGGCGGCGAGCCGCAGGGCGTCGTTGTGCCCGCCGAAGGCGGCTACAAGTTCGTTGCCGTCAAGCTCCCCGCCTTTGCGATGGACGGACACCACTTCCCCTCGATCGAGACCGCTCACCTGGCGGTGAGCCAGGCGGTGGAAGTGGGCGAAACAGCCTGAACAAGCCGGTGGCCAGGCCACCGGCTCTTTCATATTTTCAATGAGCCAGCTTTCGCCCTTCCGGACCGCCAGATCATTGCCGGCCTTGAAGAGCCGCTTCAATCATCATTGGTGGCATTGAGTTCGGAGGGGTGCCGCCCCTCTGCCAGCGGCGGTTCCGGCTCGAGTGCATTTTCGACGGCCGAGGCCAGCGCTTCGACATCGATCCGCGATGCGCCGGACTGGGCCTGGCGCTCGAGTTCGGCGCTGAGGGCCGTGGCGATGGCCTGGCGCCGCATCTGGGACAGGTCGTTAGCTATTTCCATCGATCGAAATCCCCTGCTCGTCGACGCGCACCTCGATACCGGGGCGAGCCTGCTGCTGCTGGAAAGTATAGATGGCAAAGGCAACCAGCGCGATGACCAGAATGGCGATCACGCCGTAGAGGCTGTTGCGGGACACATGAAACTCCTGACGCTGATTGGGTGAACACCCAACGCGTCAGGGCCCGGGAAGTTCACTCCTCGGCAATGGCGCGCAGGGCCATGACGAAGGCCGTGACGCCGATGCCGACGGAACTCGAATTGTCGATGACGATGGGAGTGACGTCGGCCGGCAGGGCGGCCCCCTCGCGTGCCAGGCGCGCCACAATCTGGTCGCGGTTTTCCCGCCCGCGCCTGGCAAGGCGTTCGGCGCGCAGGGAAATCTCGGCGGAAATCTGGATGACCCGGCAGAGCGGATACTTGCCGATGGCCAGCGGCACGGCATGGCGCGAAATATTGGCGATCACCACCCGCCCCAAAGCGAGATCGGTATCGACGCCGATGGGCAGGGCATAGTCGAGGCCATGGGCCTGCCAGGTCAGGGCAAAGCGCCCGGCCTTTTCGGCACGGGCAAACTCGTCGCGATCAAGACTGACATGATCCTCAAGGTCGATATCGGCCGGTCGGGTCACGAGGCGACGCACGAAGCTGAACCTCTTGTCGCCATCCAGCGCCTGCCTTGCACCACCAATCAGCGTATCCTTGCCGACCCCGGATGGGCCGATGACGAGGACGAGGGTTCCAGGGGGCCTGTCGCTCAACTCACACGCTGCCCTTCACGCCACACTCCCCGTACGGCCGGCACCGGCCCGCTGGCCGCGACGCGCACCAGATCGGCGCGCTTGCCCGGCGCAATCTCGCCCCGATCATCAAAGCCGGCGGCGCGCGCCGGATTGGAGGTCACGGTAGCAAGCGCCCGCGGCAGGTCAAGGCCTGCGACGCGACTGGGCAGCACAAAGGCTGCCTGTAACAAGGCGAAGGGGACATAGTCGGAGCTCAGGATATCGAGCAGACCGGCCGCCACCAGGTCGGTCGCCGAAATATTGCCCGAATGGGATTTGCCGCGCACCACATTGGGCGCGCCCATGAGGATGGAAAGGCCCGCTGCGTGGGCAGCGGAAGCCGCTTCGAGCGTGGTGGGGAATTCGGAAATGGCGACGCCATCGGCTTCGGCTTCGTCGACATGGGCAAGCGTAGCATCGTCGTGGCTCGCGAGGGCGATCCCGAGCTTGTGCGCCCGCGCCACCAGGGCCTCGCGGTTGGACGCCGAATAGCGCTCGTGCTCGGCCTGCCGCGCATCGATATAGGCCTTCGCCTCTTCGGGCGTGCCGCCCATGTGCCGGGCATAGAAGACCATGTAGCTCTCGAGCGAGCGGAACTGGCGCTGGCCGGGCGTGTGATCCATGACCGAGGCCAGCCGGGTCGAGGGATGATCGGCCAGGGCATCGAAATGGGCGACGACATCATGGCTGGGCAATTCGCAGCGCAGGTGGATGTAGTGCTCGGCCCGCAGCCAGCCTGCATCGCCGCCGGCGCGCACCGCGCCGACCAGCTTCTGCGCATGGGTCAGCATGTCGGGCAGGTCGACATCGGAGCCGATGCGGACCGCATCGAAGACGGTGGTAATGCCCGAACCGGCAATCTGCGCATCGTGGGCGTGGAGCGCTGCCAACGGGTCCCAGAAGACGCCGGGACGCGGCCGATAGTGGTTTTCGAGGTGGTCGGTGTGGAGTTCGACCAGGCCCGGGATCAGATAGTCGCCCTGCATATCCTCGCCCCTGCCTCCGGAACCAGAATCGATGGCGACAATCGCGCCGTCGCGGACCAGGAGGCTGCCGGTGACGACCTCGTCGCCGAGCACTATGGAGGCATTGGTGAATGCAGTTTCCCTCACCGCTCGGCGCCTCCCAGGGCAAAGTCGGCAATGCGGGTGAAGGGCTGCTTGTTCTCGCGCTCATGGAACAGGCTGAGGCGATCAAGAGTGACTTCCTGATCCAGCACCGGACCAAACCAGGTCTGGGCGGCCTGCAACACCTCGCCATAGTCGGCCGGAGAGAGACGATCGGTGAGAGTCATGTGGAAGCGGAATTCGTCAAAGACGTAAGGGTAGCCATAGGCATCGAGCAGTTCTTCCTGACGCGGCGTCAGGCCGTGGGCCGCACGTGCGGCGCGATCACGCGGGTTGAGCGGGGCGCGGAAGGGCTCGAAGGCCTCCACGACGCTGGCCGCCAGATCCTGCAATTGCGGATTGTCGGCGTCGGCCGGCACCAGGGCCAGAAAGCCGTCGAGACTGGCTATGGTCAACCTGCCGAGCCGGACCGGCGCCAGTTCGGCGGCAACCGTGGCCATGGCGGTGCGCAGACCCTCTTCGGTCTGGCCCGGGGCCAGCGCCATAGGGGGCTTGAGCGTGGCATGAAAGCCGTAGCGCCCGGCAGACTGTGTCAGGTTGAGCAGCCGGGTGCGGTCCATCCCGGCTACGGGGCCATCGTAGGTGACGCCGGATTGGGGGTCTCGGCCCAGCCAGACGGCGGCACGGTCCCACAACAGGTCGGTCACGGCCGGGGCGTAGTAAACTGCGAATCTCTGCGACATGAGGCCTCCTGCGCGGGGGGCTAATGGACCTATATGGCAGGCGTTTGACAAGACGGAGGGCTGGACAAAAGCAAACGCGCTGGCGACAAGGTCGCCACCCCAGATCAAAGCGATTGCCGCCATGACCCGTTCGCTGCTTGAGAGCCTTTTTCACCGCGCCGTTGCCCAGGCCCAGCCGGCTCTGGCTGTGGAGCGGCATCTGCCGGCGCCGCCCAAGGGGCGGACGGTGGTTATCGGTGCGGGCAAGGCTTCGGCGCAGATGGCGCGGGCCTTCGAGAAGGCCTGGCCGGGAGAGATTTCGGGCCTGGTGGTGACGCGCTATGGCTATGCCGAGGCCTGCCAACGCATCGAAATCGTTGAGGCAGCGCATCCGGTGCCGGATGCGGCTGGGCAAGAGGCGGCGG
>CBFGPB010000017.1:0-18957 GCA_965650545.1 uncultured Devosia sp.
GACTACCGGCTCGAAATGCTCGACCCTCGCGCTGGGCGCCGCAAAGCCCTCAATCCGCCCGGGCGACCGGTCGAAGTGGAGCGGCGCCCGGTTGGCGCCGAAGGTCGAACGCTGTGGCGTGTAGCCGGAGTCGATCGGCGCAACCGGGGCCGGGGCCGAAGGCTCCGCCATTTCCGGCGCGCTGAACGCACCAAGGATGTCCTCGGCGACACTGGTCGAAGCCTTGAACCCCGCCGCCGCCAGTGCCATGCCGATGGCCTTGATCACCGCACCGCGCACGGCGCCCTGGTCGCGGAATCTCAGCTCCGCCTTGGCCGGATGCACGTTGACATCCACTTCGGCCGGGTCGATGGCCACATAGAGGGCCACCACCGGAAACCGGTCGCGGAAGGTGTAGTCCGCATAGGCGGCGCGCACGGCCCCCACAAGTACCTTGTCGCGAACCGAGCGGCCATTGACGAAGTAGAACTGGCTGAGCGAATTGGCGCGCGTATAGGTCGGCAATCCCGCCATGCCGGCCACCACGATGCCGTGCCGCGCCGTGGCGAGGGTCACGGCATTGTCGACGAAGTCGGCGCCCATGACCTGCCCGAGCCGCGCCCCCAGCGCCCCTTCGCCCGTAACGGCAGGCCAATTCGAGGTCGTCCGGTCGGTGCCCTCGAGCACGAAATGGATGTCCGGATTGGCCATGGCGAGACGCTTGACCACGTCGGTGATCGCCGCCGCCTCCGCCCGCGCGCTCTTGAGAAATTTGCGACGCGCCGGCACTTGGGCGAAGAGGTCGCGCACCTCGATCACCGTGCCCCGGTTCATCGCCTGGGGTACCGGGCCGGTGCGCCGGCCATTGTCCACGACGATGACAAGCCCGCTTTCCGCCGTTGCCGTGCGTGACGCCACCGAGAGCCGCGCGACCGAGCCGATCGAGGCCAGCGCCTCGCCGCGAAAGCCCAGCGTGCGGATATCATCGAGATCATCGGCCGTGAGCTTGCTGGTCGCATGCCGCTCCACCGACAGCATCAGGTCGTCCCGATCCATGCCGTGGCCGTCATCGACAATGCGAATGAGGTCCATGCCGCCATTGGCCGTAGTCACGGTGATGCGGCGCGCGCCGGCATCGATGGAATTTTCCACCAGTTCCTTGACCACGCTGGCCGGGCGCTCCACCACTTCGCCGGCGGCGATGCGGTTGATCAGGTCTTCGGGCAGCTGACGAATGGGCAAGGGCGATTCTCCGTGGCGCCCAATATAGGGCAGTGAACGCCACTTTCCGACCCATGCCCGGCAATTGTGCCCACGCGTGTTGCGCGCTACATCGGCATGCATGACCCAGCGCCTCACCCCCATGGACCACGCCCTTGCCCTCGCCGCCGAAGCGGCGGCGGCGGGCGAAGCGCCGGTGGGCGCTGTCATCATGGAGGGAGACCGCGTCCTGGCGGCCGAGCGCAACCGCATGCAGGCGCTCAGGGACCCTACGGCCCATGCCGAGTTTCTGGCCATCCGCAAGGCGCTCGAAGTGCGGGGCACCGGGCGTCTCGATGGTTGCGACCTCTATGTGACGCTTGAGCCTTGTGCCATGTGCGCCGGCGCCATTGCCCACACGAGGCTCCGCCGCGTCTACTTCGCTGCCGAAGACACGAAGGCCGGCGCCGTTGAAAACGGCGTGCGCCTGTTCGACCAGCCCACCTGCCACCATCGGCCCGAAGTCATCGGCGGCCTTTCCGCAGGGCGGGCCGAGGCCATGCTGGTGGAATTCTTCAGGACGCTCAGGGACTAACGCCACCCGGTTTGACCAGGCATGTTCGCATCATGCAACATCGTGTTAAAAATCATTGACATGAAGTTAGATATGATAGATATCAAGGCAACGAAACTTTCCATTGGAGACCCGTCATGACCATGCGGGAAAAGGTTGCCTGGATCTCGGTACTGACGGCGCTGGCCATCTTCGGGTGGTATTTCTGGTCCGTTTGGGCCGACCATTCTGCCCGCGTTCTCAACGGCGACGTTCTGTTCTGGCGCTTCCTCTGGTGCCTCGGCATCGCCTTCGTGATCATGCTGCCGGGGAGCCTCCTGGCCGCCTGGTTGGGCCGGCAGGATTTTGATCCGCCGCCCGATGAGCTCGAGACCCGCATCGAGGCCATCTCCAACCGCATCGGCCTCGCCCTGCTGGAACTGGCCCTGGTCGCAGTGGTCCTTCTGAGCAGGTCCATCACCGACCTGGCCCGCGCCGACTATGCCGCCGATCCGGCCGGTGCCACGGCCGTCATGCTGGTCAATCTCGTGCTCTTCGTCACCGCCCTTGCGGCAGTGCTGCGTGAGATGGTCGTCATCATCCAGTACCGGATGTATGCCTGATGCCCCCGCCGCCCCCCATCACCAACGCCATTCGCCGCCTGCGCTTTGACCATGGCGAGATGACCCAGCAGCAATTGGCCGACGCCATCGGCATGACCCGCCAGACCGTCGCCGCCATCGAGCAGAACAAATATTCGCCGTCCCTCGAAGCGGCTTTCCGCATCGCGGAAGTCTTCGGCGTCGAGATCGGCGAGGTCTTCCAGTGGAAGGCCAATGAGAAAGCAGGCGGCTGAGCCGCCAAGGAGCAAGATATGAAAGCCTGGTTTGCCCGCCAGTATGGCGGTCCTGAAGTGCTGCGCCTTGAAGAGGTGCCCATGCCCGCGCCAAAGCCGGGTGAAGTCCTGGTCCGCGTCCACGCCGCCACGGTCAATTCCGGCGACGTCCGCATCCGCGGCTGCAATTTTCCGCCCGGCATGAAATTCCTTGGCCGTCTGGCCCTCGGTTGGAGTCGTCCGCGCCAGCCGGTCCTGGGCACCGAGTTTTCCGGCGTGGTCGAGGCGGTCGGGCAGGGGGTCACGCGCTTTTCCCGAGGCGACGCGGTCTATGCCTTTGTGGGCATGAAGCAGCAAGCCCATGCCGAATATGCGGTCATTGCTGAAGCCGGCGCTATCGCGCATCTGCCGCAGGGCCTCGATTTTCATCAGGCGGCCGCCCTGTGCTTCGGCGGTACGACGGCCCTGCACTACCTGCGCCGTGCGGGGCTCAAGCGCGGTGAAACCATGCTGGTCCTGGGCGCATCCGGCGCAGTGGGCTCCACCCTTGTGCAACTGGGCCGCCACCAGGGCGCCGACGTCACCGCCACAACCAGCACCGGCAATATCGACCTTGTCTCCGGTTTCGGCGCCGCCAGGGTCATCGACTACACCGTGACCGATATCGCCGCACTTCCCGACCGCTTCGACATCGTCGCCGATGCCGTCGGCGCCATGGATTTTGCCACGGCCCAACGTTTGCTCAAGCCCAATGGCCGCTACCTTGCCATCGCCGGGGCCATGGCCGAAATGCTGGGCAGCCTGCGATCCGGCCCGGATGGCAAACGCATGCTGGCCGGCCCTGCTTCGGAGCGGGTCGACGATGTCGTCGAACTCGGGCGCCTCGCCGCCGCCGGTATCTACCGCCCGCATATCGACCGCGTCTATCCCTTCGCCGACATGCCGAAAGCCCATGCCCATGTCGATACCGGCCGCAAGCGCGGTAGCGTGGTCATCGCGGTCGCTGAGTAAGCGAGGTTCAGTCGTTCGGATTGCTGTCGATTACCGGGATGCGATCCTGGATATAGGCTTCGATCTTGCTTTCCAGCATGCGCTTGAACCGGTCCTTTTCCGCATCGGCCTGAGCGATGATCTCGCGCACCCGCCAGAATTCCATGGCGCCGAAATGGGCTGCCCGGGGTCGAATATAGATGTCGGGCGGATAGGCAGCCATCATATGGGCCGTCAGCGAGTGCATCATGATCTGGGCCGAGCCGAACCAGATGTCGATGGCCTTGTGATCGGTCTTGGTGAGATTGGCCGAAGGGTCGCCCGCCACGTCGATGCCGATCAGGAAATCGGTGTCGATATCGGCCTGGTCGAGCGGCAGCGGGTTGACCACGCCGCCATCCACCAGCAGGTGATTGTTGTAATGAACCGGCTTGAAGAAGCTCGGAATGGCGAGCGATCCGGCAATGGCCGGACGCAGGAGGCCCGAGTTGAACACCACCTGGTGCCAGGACTGGAAATCGGTCGCCACCACATAGAGCGGCACCTTGAGGTCCTTGAATTCGAGCGGAAAATTGTTCGGCAGGAAGGCGTCCACCACGTTGGTGGCCTCGATCTGCATGGAGATGCCGTTCTTGAGCAGGCCCCCAAGGCCGCGGATCTGCGTGGCCCAAAGTCTGCTGGCTATGGTGCGCAACGTCCCCAGCACCTCGTAGGAATGTTCGCGCAGTTCCTTGCCGCTCATGCCCGCGGCCCAGCCCGAGCCGATCAGGGCACCGATCGACGTGCCGGAAACCACCGCAGGTCGGAGGCCAAGCTCATCCATCGCCTCGATATAGGGGATATGCGTCAGCCCTCGCGCCGAGCCGCCGCCCAGTGCCACGCCAATTCTCGGTCCGCTGGTCGTGTTCATCCTGCCACGCTCCGCACCCCTCTTGCGCAGCTTGTCCGCCAGCGCCATTCCCCGCAACTGCAAAGGCGTGGGAGCGCGTGGCGGCGGGGCCGCATCGAAGACGGTTCGAAGCGAGGCTAACGCCGTAAGATTGAAGAAAGGTTCAGCTTTCGCGGGCGATTTCGCGCCAACCGATGTCGCGCCGGGCAAAGCCTTCTGGCCAAACAATTGCGTCCACGCCTCTATAAGCACGTTCCTGTGCCTCTTTGACCGATGCCCCGAGCGCCGTGACATTGAGCACGCGCCCACCATTGGCCAATAAACGTTTCCCCTCGCGCTTCGTTCCGGCGTGGAACACGGTCAGCGTCTCGCTGTCGAGTCCGTCGACACCCATGATTTCGCTGCCCTTGCCATAGTCGCCCGGATAGCCCTTGGTGGCCATGATGACGGTCAGGGCAAACTCATCTTTCCAGATCACGTCGTGCCCCCCCAGTGTGCCGGTAGCGACAGCATGGAGCAGGGGGACGATGTCGCTCTGCATGCGCATCATCATGACCTGCGTTTCCGGGTCACCGAAGCGGGCATTGTATTCGACCAGTTTTGGTCCATCCTCGGTCAGCATCAATCCGGCATAGAGGACGCCGGCATAGGGCGTGCCGCGCTGGGCCATGCCGCGCACGGTGGGGCCAATGATTTCGTCCATGGCCTGATCATAGAGGGCCCTGTCCATCACCGGAGCCGGCGAATAGGCACCCATGCCGCCGGTATTGGGCCCGGTATCGCCGTCGAAGGCGCGCTTGTGGTCCTGGGCCGTCGTCAGCGGCAGGATGGCTTCACCATCGGTGAGCACGAAGAGGCTCACCTCTTCGCCCTCCATGAATTCCTCGATCACCACTGCCGCACCCGAGGCCCCGAAGGCTCCCGCAAAGCAATCGATGATGGCCTCCTCGGCCTCCTCCACGCTCATGGCCACCGTGACGCCCTTGCCGGCGGCGAGGCCATCCGCCTTGATCACGATGGGCGCGCCTTGCGTGTAGAGATAGGAAAGCGCCGAAGCCTCGTCCTCGAACCGGCCATAGGCCGCCGTGGGAATGTCGAACTCGTCGCACAGCGCCTTGGTGAAGCTCTTCGAGCCCTCCAGCTGTCCCGCCGCCTTCGACGGGCAGAAACAGGTGATCCCGGCTGCGCGCACATCGTCGCCAAGGCCGGCTACCACCTGCGCATCCGGCCCCACGACCACGAAGTCGATGTCGTGGGCGCGGGCAGCGGCGATGACGGCTGCGTGGTCGGTAATGTCCACGGGGAGGTTGGTCGCCACCAGTTCGCTGCCGCCATTGCCCGGCGCCACGAACAGCGCCTCCACCAGCGGCGACTGCGCGATCTTCCAAGCCAGCGCATGCTCGCGTCCACCCGAACCCACGACCATTACGCGCATCTGCTGCCTCCATGCCTAGCTGCGCGCGTGATGCAGGAAACTGGCCACTGAGGCAAGACCCCTTCACCTCTCCCTTGGGGGAGAGGTCGGCGCAACGCGCCGGGCGAGGGGGCCCTCGAAAGCGCCCCACAGTTGCTGTGTGCGACTGTCAACACCGCAACGCCGCCAACCCCCGGCACGCCGCCTCACTTTGGGCTCCTTTATTGCGCACCGCTGGGCGACATTGCTCAGGAGAGGCCCCAATGGATTGGTCGCTGTTCGGACTTGTTCCCATGATCTTCGGTGGCGCGCCTGCTGATACGCCCCGGGCCCTGCTCGATGCGATCTATCAGCCGCTGCAAAGCGGGCAGCAGATTAATCTCGAGGAGCACTATTCCGATCATCTGCAGGAACTGGTCGCCTATAACCTCGAGGCCAATGTCGTGGATGCAAGCGGTGCGCGCATCGATCCGGGTGCACCACAGATCGTCGCATTCAATCCATTCCTCAACGGGCCGGAAACGCCGGTCGACGCGCTCTTTGTCAGCGAGCCCATAGTGCAGGGCGACACGGCGGTAGCCCTGGTCAGCTTCGAACGCGCCGGCCAGCCGACCGTCCTTACCGTCTCGATGGTGCGTGACGACGTCTGGAAAGTCGACGATGTCGCTTCGGTCGGCGCAGGGGAAAAGTGGCTCTATTCCTGGCTGCTGCAATACGACCCGTACAACCAGCAATGATTGGAGTGCCTCGAGTAGGCACCACTTTGCGGTTCGAAGGCGCGACCAGGCAAGCAGCTACAGCTCGGCTTCCTCAAAGATCGGCAGCACGCTCTCCTTCCACTGGCCGTGGAATTTCTCCAGCCACCGCTGCGCCGGGGCTTTGCCGGTGCGCACGGTCTCTTCCAGCGGGGCGAGATAGATGGTTTCGTCCTGGCTCTTGGCATTGAGCCGGTTGCGGCGCACCAGGCCCGCTTCCGCAATGCCCACTGCCTGCGCTGCCACATCGAAGATCGACGAGCGGCCGAAGGGCGTATCGAGCCCCAGACGCGGCACTTCGCGGCGGAGGTGCTCGCGGTCTTCCTGGGTCCAGTCCTTGATCAGCTCCCACGCCGATTCGAGCGAGGTCTCGTCATAAAGCAGGCCAGTCCAGAAGGCGGAGAGGGCAACCACATGGGCCTCGTCACCCATGTCGGCGCCGCGCATTTCGAGGAACTGCTTCAAGCGCACTTCCGGGAAGAGGGTCGAGAGGTGGTCTTCCCAGTCCTTGATCGTCGGCTTCTCGCCCGGCAATTGCGGCAGCTTGCCTTCAAGGAAGTCGCGAAAGCTCTCGCCCGCGACATTGATGTACTTCTTGTCGCGGATGACAAAATACATCGGCACGTCGAGCGCGAAGTCGGCATAGTGCTCGAAGCCAAAACCCTGCTCGAAGACGAAGGGCAGCATGCCGGTGCGCGCGTCGTCAGTATTGCGCCAGATTTCGCTGCGGAAGCTCAGATACCCCGTGTCGCGGCCATTGGCGAAGGGCGAATTGGCAAACAGCGCCGTGGCCACCGGCTGCAGCGCCAGCGACACGCGCAGCTTCTTGACCATGTCCACTTCGCTCGAAAAGTCGAGATTGGTCTGCACCGTGGCCGAGCGATACATCATCGAGGTGCCCAGCGTGCCGACCTCATCCATGTACTTGGTCATGATGCCATACCGCGACTTGGGCATGGCCTTGATTTCGTCGACCGCCCAGAGCGGGGTCACGCCGAGGCCAAGGAAGTGAATGTCGAGCGGTTCGGCGACCTTCTTGGTGACTCGCAGGTGCTCAGCCAGCTCGGCCGCCGTGCCATGCAGGTCTTTCATGGGCGCGCCGGAGAGTTCGAACTGCCCGCCCGGTTCCAGCGATATGCCACCAATCGTGTCATTACGCAGCCCGATCGGGTTCTCCCCGTCGTAGAACGGATGCCACCCGGTTTCCTTCTCGATCCCGTCGAGCAGCGCGCGGATACCCTGCTCGCCTTCATAGGCCACCGGCCGCAGCGGATTGGTATGAAACACGTGCTTTTCGTGCTCGGTGCCGATACGCCATTGGTCCGCTGGCTTGCAGCCGCGGGACATGGCTTCGATCAGGTCTGCCCGCGATTCTATCTGGGGCGAGGGAGTGTCGGCGCCGGCCATGGAGTCCTCTTGGCTGAGGGAAGTAGGTTGGGCGGGCAAAATAGCGACAGCAAGGCGGAAAGCAATCGCCTTTTATCGCCAATCGCCGATGATCGCCTGGATGACCGCCAACCCGGCCACCGCCGCTGTGTCGGCACGCAGGATTCTCGGGCCCAGGCTGATCGGCAAAACGAAGGGCAGGGCCCTCAGTTTCATGCGTTCCTCGTCGGAAAACCCGCCTTCCGGGCCGATCAGTAGCCCAATACGCTTCCCCCGCAATTGCTCCAGCGCAACGATCGGCGACGAGGAGGCCTCTGCCTCATCGGCAAACAGCAGCACACGGTCCCCATGCGATCCTTTCCACCCATCAAGCAGGGCCCCAAGACTGGTTTCGGGCGCGATCGCGGGCACGTTGAGCACTTCGCATTGCTCGGCGGCCTCAATGGCATTGGCATGAAGGCGCTCGGCCTTGAGGCGGTGGTTCTGGGTGAATTGCGTGATGACCGGCTGGATCGTGCCAACACCCATCTC
The DNA here is from genome assembly GCA_965650545.1 of uncultured Devosia sp. GTDB lineage: Bacteria > Pseudomonadota > Alphaproteobacteria > Rhizobiales > Devosiaceae > Devosia. The sequence continues at coordinate 8,533 of CBFGPB010000017.1, forward strand.
GACGGCCTTCTGGATCATGTAATCCAGCCGCTCGCTCTTGAGCGGTGCAAAGCCGTACCAGAGATCGGAAGCCGGAGTCTGCGGAGCGATGCTGTCGACCACTTCCAGAGTGACCGACTTCTTCGAATCGCTGCTCAACCGGCAAAGCCAGGCCCCGTCCCGCCCGTTGAACAACACCACCTCGTCGCCCACGCCTTTGCGCAGCACGGCGGCCAGATACAGCGACTGGTCCTTGCCCAGCGTCAGGCTGCCGCCCGCGGCAAGGTTCGGTTCGACGAAAAGGCGCGGAAGGTGGGCATGGCTGCGGGGCATGAAGTCTGATCGGTTGCGTGGTCGTTGCCGCGCAGTTAGGACTGATGGACATGCCGATGCAAGGAGCATCGGGGCGGCGCCCTCGTGGTCGAGGGTGCTTCGCTCCCCCTTACCGATAGGGCTCCAGAGGCACCGCATTCTCATGAGCCCTCATGGTGAGGTGCTTTGCAGGGCAAAGCCTCGAACCAAGAGGGCGCGAAACGCGATCTGGATACGCATTCCATGAACACCTCAACACCCACCGGCACCGTCGCCGACGCCACCAAGGGCAACTGGCTCGATCGCTATGCGCCCGAGCCTGTGAAGCCCTACGGCCGGCTGGCCCGCTGGGACCGGCCCATCGGATTTTACCTGCTGTTCTGGCCTTGTGCCTGGGGCATCGGCCTTGCCGCTGTCGCCCAGCCCGCATTTGGCTTCGGCTGGTGGGCGGCCATCCTGATGTTCATTGGCGCCATCCTGATGCGCGGCGCCGGCTGCACCTTCAACGACATCGTCGACCGCGACATCGACATGAAGGTCGCCCGCACCCGCTCGCGGCCCATCCCGTCCGGCCAGGTCACGGCGCGGGATGCCACCTATTTCATGGTGGCACAGGCCCTGCTGGCTTCCGCCGTGCTGTTCCAGTTCAACCGCTTCACGGTCTGGGCGGCCATAGCCTCGCTGGTCCTCGTGGCCATCTACCCCTTCATGAAACGTGTGACCTGGTGGCCGCAGCTCTTCCTGGGCCTCGCCTTCTCCTATGGCGCATTGGTGGGCTGGTCGAGCCAGACCGGGGGCCTCGGCTGGGCACCGGTCGTGCTCTATCTCGGCACCATCCTCTGGGTCATCGGCTACGACACCATCTACGCCCTGCAGGACATCGAGGACGATGCCCTGGTCGGCGTCAAATCCACCGCCCGCCTGTTCGGCGCCAATGTCCGGCCGGCCGTGGCGGCGCTCTATGCCGGTGCCTTCGTGCTCTGGAACATTGCCAGCCTCATGGCCGGCGGCGGCGTGCTATTTGCGTTGCTCTCGCTGGTGGCGGCAGGGCTGCTCGCCTGGCAGCTCTGGACCCTCGACGCAGAGCTGCCGCGCAACCCTTTCATACGATTCTACAACAACCACTATGTGGGCATGGCGCTCACGCTCGCGCTTTTGGCCGAATGGGTCTGGTAGTGCTAACGGTCTGCTAGCAAATTGGCCCAAAAGCGAAAGGGCCGACCGCACCACCGGTCGACCCTTTCAGCTTGCTTTGGAGGGCAGAAACTAGTTGGCCATGTCCTGGCCGGGCTTGCGGCGATTGAGGAAACGCGGGCGGCGCGAGGCATCGGCGGCCAGTTTCCGGCGCGGGGCAGGGCTGCCGAGCATGACGCCATCGACCTGCTGGCCATAGGGCAGATAGGCTCCATCGCCTGCCTTGATGAACAGCGGCAGCCGGAGCTTCTTGCCCCAGTTCTGCCATTCGGCCACGACGTTGTGGTTGCCCTCTTCCTCGAACACCTTGTAATTCAATTCAGAATCCGAATGCACGAGCTCGATGGAGCTGGTCAGCATACCCTCTTCGGAAATCGACGTGGCCACGGCAACGCCGATATATTCGGTCACCGGCACCTTGATCTTGATCGCCACGCCGCTCTGTTCGAGCATTTTGCGCACGGTCACGGTCTTGACCGGATCTTTCGGACCATTGTCGTTCGCCGCCACGAAGCGGCGCTCGGCCAGGGCTGGGCGGCCGAAGGCCAGAATGACTGACGACCCTTCCATCGCAACGCCATGAACCATTTTGATGCCTTCCTGTAACTTCGAGAGCTTGTTTTTTGCGCTCCGTTTATGAGGCCAATCTAGCGCACCCCCTTACCCACGCCCTTAATCGGTTCGGTTAAGTTTATGTTGTTTTCCCGGAGGGTTAGCAGGGTATTGCACCCAGTCAGAAGCGATTAACCGCGTCCCTTGCCACCCCGTTTACCCTGCCATTTTTGACGCGCGCAGGCGCACCCTTGTCCAAAGCCCGTGCGGGGCCTAAAAGGCCCGCACAATGCCGGCTTACGCCCCACCCTATGACGATGACCTCGAACTGCTCCGCTCCACCGCGGTGGCGGCGGGTATCATCGCGGCCAGCTACTTCCGGCGCGATATAAAGAGCTGGACCAAGGAAAACGCCTCTCCTGTCAGCGAGGCCGATATCGTTGTGGACCGTTTTCTTGCCGCCAACCTCCTGCAGGCGCGTCCTGACTACGGCTGGCTCAGCGAGGAAACCGTCGACAATCCTAGCCGTCTCGATTGCGAGCGGGTCTTCGTCGTCGATCCAATCGACGGCACGCGTGCCTTCCTCCGGGGCGAAGACTACTGGACGGTCTGTCTGGCCGTTGTCGAGAATGGGGTGCCGGTGGCCGGCGTCGTCTATGCCCCGGCGCGCGATGAATTGTATGACGCCTGGAAGGGTGGCGGTGCGCGGCTCAATGGCAAGCCGCTGACCCGCAGCCGCCGGGCCGGAGCGGCACCGCTCATCCCGGCGCCTGGCGCCGTGCATCAGGAACTCCAGGCTGCCGGCCTCGACTATGCGCGCGGACCGGCTTATCCCTCGCTGGCTTACCGGCTGGTGCAGGTCGCCACGGGCCGACTCGATGCCGCAGTGGCGCGGCGCGGGGCCCAGGACTGGGACATAGCGGCAGCCGCGCTGATCCTCAGCGAATGCGGTCTGGACTTTGCCGACGTCTGCACCGGCTTCCCACAATTCAACAGACGAGATGTGCGCCACGGGGCGCTTGCGGCCTTGGGCGACATGAGCCTAAAACCGCTCGTCCACGCGGCCCTGCTCAAGGTCTATGGCTGCCCGCCAACCGAGAGCGCCGCGCCGGCGAATGCGACATTGCCTCTAACACGGGATTGACCCATGGCTGAGAAGACCGACAAGCAACTGCTGCACTTGGTGATCGGGGGCGAACTTTCGAGCCTCGATGGCGTGACCTTTGCCGATCTCGACAAGGTCGACATTGTCGGCGTCTATCCCAATTATGCCGCCGCCGAACGCGTCTGGCGCGCCAAGGCCCAGCAGACCGTAGACAGCGCCCAGACCCGCTATTTCATCGTGCACCTGCACCGGCTCCTCGATCCCGATTCAGGCGACAAGTAAGGCTCAGCCTTCCGTACCGGAAAGCCCCAGCGCCAGAAGTATGGCGCTGAGGGCACCCGGGCCGCCGATGCGTTCCCGGCCGATCGCCCCCAGCCTGGTCCGCTCTCCGGGATCGCCCAGAAGATCGTTGAGCGCCATGGCCACATTGCCGATTTCGGCATCGACCACCACGCGCGCCGGCCCGAACAACCTCTGCTCATCCTCGAAGCGCGACCGCCGGTCTCGCGCATTCATGAAGGTGATGACGGGCTTGCCCAGTCCGAGGGACTGAATGCTTGCGGTACCGGCCTGGCTCATCACCACATCGGAAACGTCGAGCAGATTGCCCATCGCCCGGCCGCGCGCCATGTGTACGGTCAGACCGTTGCCGCTGAGGCTCCCCAGGTCGTCCGGTTCGCTGCTGAGCAAGGGGACACGATTGAGACCCGCGGCGCGGGCAAGGTCTTCGACGCTGACGCTTCCGGCCACTGCGAGGAAGATATCGGGGCGCTTGTCCTCGGGCACGCGCTTGAGGGCCTCGATCTGCAGTGAAAAGCTCTCTCCGGTCAGGGCGCGGCTGCCGGGCAGGAGGGTGACGGCCAGCTTCCGCTTGTGGCGCGAAGCAGCATCGTAGTCGCCGCGCGGGATCGTATCCATCATCAGGTTGCCCTCGGACCGGGCATCGACGCCGGTCTGACGCAGCAGGGCAGCGAGGTTCTCCGCGCGGCAGAAGACCAGCGCGCAAGCTCGACGTATGGCCAATCGCTCGAGCGGCGAATAGAGCCGCGCCGCACCGGTCTTGTAGACGTCCACGTAAACGAGGTCGCGATTACCAGTGATCAGGCACGCCAATACCCCGACCATGTCTCCCACGACAATGATCCGGTCGTAGCGGCCACGCATGCTGCGCAGGAACCGCAGGGCAGGTGGCACGGTGAGCAAGCCACCATTCACGATGTCCCGGCGCAGGGATCCCTTGACGTTGCGCCAGCCTTCGGAGGCCAGCGTGGCCCTTGGGCCCACGATCGGGCAAATGCCATCATAGGCCTTCCCGCTCCCGATCATCGGATAGGCCTCTGCCGTAACAAAGGACGGCAGGCGCGCGACTAGCTGCGCCGCTATTGCATCCTCACCGTGGCCATTTGAGATGACAAGGAAGCGCTGACGCGACGCAACCTCGCTCACCCCTAACTGCCCCGGCCAAAGCGCTCGAAGGCGGTGTGCGCTGCGACCGCATCGGCATAGGGCTCCTGCCTGTCGACGCTCCAGTAGAAGAGTTCGTCCAGCGGGATCGGCTTGCCGGTGATGGCGCAACGCACGAAGCTGCCGGGCTTGAGCACAACATAGTCGCCGTCGAGATAGCGCAGGCTGGCTTCCGACGGCGCAAAACCCTTGTCAAAGATGTTCATGGCACCATTCCTTTGCCTCTGCTCCAGCTATACCGGACAGAAAAGCTCATCAAAAGAGACTTTCCTGCGATCCCTCGTTAGGCCCGGACCGGGTCGGCTTGCGACGGACAGCCGGAGCGCCGTTTACAGTGACGCCTAGCTCACCATCGGCAAACGTGAGGCGGAGCCTCTCTCCCGGACCGGCCGCCTCCCGGCTGCTGACAACTTGGCCGGTCTCGTCCTGCACCAAAGCGTAGCCGCGCGCCAAGACGCTGTGATAACTCAAGGTTTCCAGAAGCTTGCCCAATTGCTCCAATTGTCTGCGGGGCGAAACAGTGAGTTGGCCGCCAACCTGATGGAAGCGCTGGTTTTGCGCCGCAAGCCGTTCCTGTGCGTGCCGCAGGTCGACCCGCAGCGGTTTGCCGGAGAGGCGGGGCAATAGGCGGTCCAATGCCGTGTGCTTGCGCTCCATGGCCGTGGCCGCTGCCGGCCCCAAGCGGCGAGCGCGTGGATCGTAGGTGAGCCGCGCCCGCTCTATGGTTTTGATGAGACCCGTTCTGCCTTGCCGGTCCAGATTGCCGAGTTTCTGCTCCAATTCGGTATGCCGCTGACGCACCAGCCGCGGCTGCATGGCAGCAGCAAGATTGGAAAAGGCAATGCGGCGCGCCTGCACAAAATGGCGCAAGGCGGCCGAGAGTTGGCTGGAGGCCATGTCCAGTGTCTGCCGTTGGGTCGAGACGAGGTCGGTAGGGCGCGGAAGGCCCGCCGATGCAGCGCGCAACCGGTCCTTGAGGCTGACGACACTCCGCCGCGCCGCCTGGCGTTGCCGGCTGCCCTGATCCTCGACGTAGGCGATGAGTTCGGCGCGCACCGGTACGGCCGCCTCTGCGGCCGCTGTCGGGGTCGGCGCCCGCATGTCCGCTGCATAGTCGATCAAGGTCGTGTCGGTCTCGTGACCGACGGCCGAGATGATCGGTATGCCCGAGGCGGCCACGGCGCGGACCACGGCTTCCTCGTTGAAGCCCCAGAGATCTTCGATGGAGCCGCCGCCGCGGGCCACGATCAAAAGGTCGGGACGCGGGATCGGCCCATCGGGCAGAAAGGCGTTGAAGCCCTCGATGGCGTTGACCACTTCGGACGCACAGGTGTCGCCTTGCACCCGAACCGGCCAGACCAGAACATGGCTGGGAAAACGGTCGTCCAGGCGATGCAGGATATCGCGGATCACGGCGCCGGTGGGAGAGGTGACGACCCCAATGACGCGCGGCAGATAGGGCAGAGGCCGTTTGCGCTCCCGGGCGAAAAGGCCCTCCGCGAGCAGCTTCTTGCGCCGTTCTTCGAGAAGGGCCATCAACGCACCGGCCCCGGCGGGCTCGATATTCTCGATGACGATCTGATACTTGCTCGACCGCGGGAAGGTGGTCAGGCGCCCGGTCGCTATGACTTCGAGGCCCTCTTCAGGCTTGAAGGTCAGGCGCGCATAGTTGCCCTTCCAAACCACCGCGTCGATGGACGCCGCGTCGTCCTTGAGGGTGAAATAGGCATGCCCGGACGAATGCTGGCCCCGGAAGCCGGAGATTTCGCCGCGCACACGCACATGGCCAAATTCCTCTTCGACCGTGCGCTTGACCGCCTGGGCGATCTCGGAAACGGTGAATTCGGCAGCGTTGGTCAGGACCTGGGACACGAAGCGTTTCCAGCAAAAATGGCAACGGTCTTGCGTTTCGAAACGCGACAGAAGAAGACCCTCTGGTGCGCCAAAGTCGGGGCAGGGTCAAGCAGTCTGGAACGCTACTCCGCCGCTTCGGCCTGGTGCGGCTGCTCCAGATTGCCCATGGATTGCACGATGTGGTTGGCCAGGGCGTCGTAGATGCCGCCATAGGCATGGCTGGCGCGCATGAGTGCAATCTGCGCATCTGCCAGCCGCGGCAATCCATATTCTTCGCCGATTACCCGCATCCCCGGCTGCAGCGCGCTTTCCGGCAGGAAACCCACGGCCAGGTCGGAGAGTACGGCCGAAGAGATGGCGGTGGCATTGGACGATGTATAGGCGACGCGATAGTCAAAACCCGTGCGCTCGAGCTGCTCCATGGCGTCCTTGCGCCAGATGCAGCAATTGGGCCCGCAGGCAATCGCCAGCGGCTCGCTGGCCAAGGCCCGGCCGCCATGACTCGACACCCAGAACATCTTCTCGGTGCGGAACAATTCCCCGAAGTTGTGGTCTGTGCCCTGGGTGAAGACGATGAGGTCGTAGCGCCCGGCCTTCATCCCGCTCAGCAGCTCTTCCGAAGCCATGCAGCTTACGTCCACCGCAATCTTGGGATGGGTGCGCTGGAAGCTTGAGAGGATGACAGGCAATAGACGGACCGCATAATCGTCGGGCACACCAAAGCGAATGGAGCCGGCCAAATCGCCGTCGTTGAAGTGGTCGAGGATTTCGGCATTGGTGCGCAGCATCTTGCGTGCCCGTTCATAGAGCACCTCGCCATGATGAGTGAGAGTAACGCTTCGTCCGTCGCGGGTGAGCAGCGAGTGGCCCAGCCTCTCCTCCAGCCGCTTGATCTGCATGGAGACGGCCGACTGGGTCTTGTTCACCCGGCGCGCCGCTTCGGTGAAGCTGCCACAATCGGCAATGGCGCAAAAGCTCTGCAACTGATCGAGATCGAGGGGGGCTGTCATGAGGTTGCATCACCGAAATTGATCATCGAGATGAAATCTATTTGTTAGACGAATGGAAGTCCAGTGCGGTAGTTTCACATCATCGATACAACGATGTGTCGACGCCCGCCGGCCTCCCTCCGGCGGATCCCTTCGTTTTCGGAGATTTGAAATGGCTCTCTCGCTTCCCGGCGAGCGGTCAGTCGCGGCTGGCTCGCACATCAACCCCATTCGTGCCTTGGTGACCTGGTTTGCCCGGGCCACGGCCATTCGCCGTCGTCGCACTGCCCTGAAGAGCCTGCTCGATCTGGATGCGACGCGGCTGCGCGATCTCGGCATCACTGCCCAGGACGTTGCCGAGGCCATGGCGGCCCGCAGCGGTCGTACACCCGGCATGGTGTTGAACGCCGCCCGCGCCCGCAACGCACGCGGCTGATTGATATTGCGGGCGGTCGTGGCGCCCGCTTTCCCCGTTGGGATGAACACTTTTGCCGGTGCGCGTCCCATCTCCCGGGCCGGTTTTGCCACCGGTCCCGTTTCCTGACAACTTGCCGGGCCGTGCCGCGCACGTGTCCGGCATTTTTTGTGCCGTCAGGTGAACTTGACGCCGATCTCGGTTTCGGTGCGCCAGGCCACTTCGCAGGCGAAGCGCCGGCCATCATGCATCGCCAGCTCGAACCGCTGGGGTATGGGCAGCGAACTGGTCACTTCCAGCTTCGCGCCGGTTTCCGAGAGATTGCGAACAGTGCAGTCGAAGGTCGAAAAGCCGTCATTTACGACGATCCTGCCGCCCTTGAGCGTGCGGTGCCGCTGCGCGTCGCGATTGTCATCGCTCATCAGGAACCTCTCGGCTGGTCAAGGCAGGGCGGCAAAGCCCTCGGCAAAGCCATTGAGAGAAACCGGGATGCCAACGCCCTCTTCCGGAGTCTTGAACACAACGAAAATTGCGTTGGTGCCTTCCGAGAGAACCTTGATGATCTCTTCGTCCAATTCGACTTCGGCAATGCAGCCATTGGGCAGGCAGCGCACAAAGGCAACGCGTCCCATGTCCGTGCCGTCGACATTGAGGCCCAGCCCGTTCGGCAACAGGACCCCGAGCGGCGCCAGGACGCGTAGCAGCCGCGCTTCGCGGTCTGCGGTGCGCAAGACAATCACCGAAAGCCCGACATTGGGCTGATCTTCAGCCAGCACATTCTGGATAATGGCGCATTGTTCGAAGCTGGCGCCGGGCGGTGTGTCGCAGCTCATCTGCCAGTCGCCGTATTCCGCCTTCACTGTGCCTTGGGCCATGGCTGACGCACTCAGAAGCGACATGCCGATTGCAACCACAAGACCAAGCCGCTTTGCCCAGACCATCACTTCTATCACTGCTCCTGCCGAATCGGCGCCTTGCCGTGCCTTCGGACTGTTTCCGACACGCGCCCAGACCTGTCAACCAAAGCCCGGATTTCCGGGCGGTTTTCAAGGCAAACTGCGGCGCCGATGAGGCGAATGCCGCTCTGCAGGGCACCAATTTGCCGCAGCGTTCACAGCGATGGCTGCAATAGACTCAGCCAATGCAATATGATTTAGGTCAACCACGAGTTTTGCGCTCCGAAGTTGAGTCGGGGCGGCGTTAGCTATGCCGCTATTTTACCCGCCCTCCTCGGTGCAAGCCGCCAGAACATGTCGATAGGGGGTATATGGTGACCGGGCAGTTCTTTAGGAAGATGGGCGCCGTTTCGGCTGCCGCACTGGCACTGGTGCCGGCAATGGCAGCAGCCCAGGAGGTCGGCCGCGGCCATCCCGAGCCCGGTCAGTTTCACCTGCAGGAATCGGTGACCCCGATCATGGACTCCATCGTGGCCTTCCATGATGGCATCCTGATGTGGACCATCTCGCTGATCGTCCTGTTCGTGCTGGCCCTTCTGGTCATCATCGTGGTCCGCTTCAACGCCAAGGCCAATCCGGTGCCGGCGCGTTTCACTCACAATACCCTGATCGAAGTGGTCTGGACCGTGGTTCCGATCCTGATCCTGGCGGTCATCGCCATTCCGTCGTTCGGCGTGCTGTCAGACCAGATGACCGTGCCCGATGGCGAGCGCAAGTATCTCGGCGCCAGCCTCTTCTCGGCCGATGTCGAAGTTCCCGCTGCCACCCTGACCGTCAAGGCCACCGGCGAGCAGTGGTACTGGAATTATGAATATGTGGATCAGGGCATTGCCTTCGATTCCAATATCCTGCGCGAGACCAGCACGGACGGCGTCGATCGCCCCACGCTCAAGCCCGATCAGCCACGCCTGCTTGCCGTCGACAACGATCTGATCGTGCCGGTGAACACCACCGTGCGCGTCCAGGTGACTGCCAGCCCGACCGGCGTGATCCACGCCTTTGCCGTCCCGTCCTTCGGCGTCAAAGTTGACGCCGTTCCTGGCCGTCTCAACGAGACCTGGTTCAATGCGCGCGAGACCGGCATCTATTACGGCCAGTGCTCCGAACTTTGCGGCAAGGACCATGCCTACATGCCCATTGGCATTCGCGTCGTGACCGTCGAGGAATTTGAGGCCTTCATGGCTGCCTTCGAAGAAAGCCGCGATTACGCTGCCGCCGCAGCCACGCTGCCGGCGCTGTAAGACAAGGGTCAGAGGAAACGAAAATGGCAAACACCGCAAACCTCGAAGCCCACGCCACCGGGCATGATCACGCAACCCATGACCATCACACGCCGACGGGCTGGCGACGCTGGGTCTATTCCACCAACCACAAGGACATCGGGATCATGTATCTCGTGTTCTCGATTGTCGCCGGCGTGATCGGCGGCCTGCTTTCCGGCGCCATGCGCCTCGAATTGCAGGAGCCGGGTATCCAGATTTTCCACGGCCTGGCGGCCATGGCCTACGGTCTCGAAGGCGATAGCGCCATCGACGCCGGCAAGCACATGTTCAACGTGTTCGTCTCGGCGCACGCGCTCATCATGGTGTTCTTCACCGTGATGCC
>CBFGPB010000018.1:0-17987 GCA_965650545.1 uncultured Devosia sp.
AAATCTCTCCGGTGGAGAGATTTGAGCGAACAAGGCTCGAATGGCGGGTGGCATGCCCGAAGGGCAAAGTCTCCCCGGTGGGGAGACTTTGGGCGAGAAGGCTATGAGAGCCATGCGCGAATAGCATGGGCGCGTCCTAGACCCGGTTCACCCCCGGCAGCCCGTCGAGCACCACAAATTCCTGGAATTTTGCCGCGCTCGCCTCCGGGTCCTTGCGGTCGCTGACCGCCACCAGCTCCACCCGCGCCTGGGCTGGCGACAGATGCAGCACCGAATAACCGTGCCTCTTGGCATCGCCGAACTTGATATGTGGGTTCTCGGCCATCACCGCATCGAAGGCGGCCTCCGCCGGCGGATTGGAGGTGATCGAGCCAGTGACGAATTCGCTCGCCACCAACGCCCCATCGGCCGCCTCGACATCGGCGGCATAGAAGGCGTGCAGATCGCCCCCGATCACCAGCGGATTGGCGATCTCCGCCCCCCGCACGCTGTCCAGCAACCGCTCCCGCCCCGAGCGATAATGGTCCCAGCCATCGTCGCTGAACCGCGTGCCGGGACCCAGTTCGAGATCGCGCGCCGAGAGCAGCGTCGTCTGCCCGATCACCGACCATTTGGCATGGCTCTCCTGCATGGTCCGGTCGAACCATTCCTCCTGTTCGCGCCCCAGCATGGAATAGCGGTCCGGGTCGGCCGGCTGCGGCGCCTCGGGCGCCGGGTCGCGATATTGCCGCGCGTCGAGCAGCGTCAGGTCGAGCAGATTGCCGAAACGGTGATGCCCATAGATGCGCAGGCTCTCGAATTGCGCCGCGTTCAGCGGCGGCACCGGCATATGCTCGTACCAGGCCTGATAGGCCGCCGCCCGGCGCTTTAGAAAAGCCGCAGGATGCCGGTCGGTGGGCGAGGCATCGGCGCCGTAATTGTCGACCACTTCATGGTCGTCCCAGGTCACCAGCCAGGGAAAGGCCGCGTGGGCCGCCATGAGATCCGGGTCGGATTTATAGAGCGCATAGCGGTCCCGGTATTCGAACAGCAGCGAAGGCGCCCCGGTGCCGTGGCTGCGCACATGCTGGGCGCCGTAGCTTTTCTCATAGATATAGTCGCCCAGATGCACGACCAGATCGAGATCGCGCCGCGCCATGTCGCGATAGGCGCTGTACCAGCCCTGCTCAAATTGCTGGCAGGCGGCAAAGGCGAGGCGGAACCGGCCATTGTCGGCGCCCAAAGCCGGCGCGGTGCGGGTGCGGCCCACCGGACTCTGCGCATCCCCGGCGCGGAACCGGTAGAAATACCAGCGGTCGGGCAGGAGGCCCTTGACCTCGACATGCACCGAATGGGCCAGCGCTTCGCTGGCCGTCTCGATGCCCGATTGCACCACTTCTGCAAATCCCTCGTCCCCGGCAATCTCCCAGGCCACATCCATCGGCGGATGCTGCGGGGCAGGGGCAAAGGAAAAGGCATCGGCCGCGCTCGGTTCGGCCCCGGCAAAGATCAGGCGGGTCCACAGCACCACGCTGTCCGGCGTCGGCGATCCGGAGGCTACGCCTAGTGCAAACGGGTCCGTGTCGAAGCTCATGGCCCTCACCGAGCCTAGCAGCGGCCACACCGCGGCCGCAGCCAGCCCCGAAGCCAAAACCTGTCGGCGGTTCGGTCGCAGTCCCATCGTGTCCTCCCGTGGCGCCGAGGCTGTCATCATGCTGCCATGGCAAGCGCAGATGACCGCGCAATGACGGGCCGAGGCAACCCTTGAGGGACAATTGTGATGGGAGAAAAACAAAAAGGGTCCCGAAGGACCCTTTGCACCAAGCCGTTGCCCCGGCTTGGAAATTGGAGCGGGCGATGGGATTCGAACCCACGACCCTAACCTTGGCAAGGTTATGCTCTACCCCTGAGCTACACCCGCGCTCCGTTGTCTCCGGCACTTGTAAGTGCGGCGACGGGCGCTATATGCCCAATCGCCGATCCGATTGCAACCCGGTTTTTTGCGATTATGTCATTCTCGCAAAGGCCTGTGGGAATCGGGGGTTGCCACATGCGCCCCGGCAGGCGCAAAAAGGCCGCCAATGCTTTGGTTTCTCTGCCGCGGAAGAGTTGAAAATCATGTCCCTGTCCTTTGATGGCACCCCCAGCGCAGCCCCGGTTCCCGCCGATCTCATTCGCGATGGCTCCGATGCCGGTTTCAAGGCCGATGTCATCGACGCCTCGCTCCAGACGCCGGTCCTGGTTGATTTCTGGGCGCCCTGGTGCGGTCCCTGCCGCCAGCTCGGCCCGGCTATCGAGAAGGTGGTCAAGGAAAAGGCCGGCGCCATCAAGCTCGTGAAGATCAACATCGACGAGCACCCCCACATTGCCGGCCAGCTGGGCGTGCAGTCCATTCCTGCCGTTTTCGCCTTTGCCGGCGGCCGTCCGGTCGATGGCTTCATGGGCGCCATGCCCGAAGGCGAAGTCCGGCGCTTTGCCGAAAAGGTGATCGCCGGCGCCCCGGCCGGACAGCCCCAGGCCGATTCGCTCGAGGCCCAGATCGCCGACGCCATCGAAATCGCCCGCCAGGCCGAAGCCGCCGGCGAGCTGGGCCAGGCCGCGCAGATCTATGGCCAGATCCTCCAGCATGTCCCTGACCACGCCGAGGCCCTGATTGGCCTTGCCGGCGTCTACATGGCTGCCGGTGAAACCGATCAGGCCCGGGTGACCCTCGACATGGTCCCCGAGGACAAGCGCAAGGGCGATGCCTATCAGGCCCATATGCATGCCATTCGCCTCAAGGAAGAGGCTGCCGGTCTGTCCGAGGCAGCCACGCTGGAGGCGGCCATCGCTGCCAATCCCGACGATCATCAGGCCCGTCTCGACCTCGCCGTGGTGCTCAATGCCGAGGGCAAGCGCCTCGAAGCGGCCGAAGCCCTTGTTGCCAGCTTCAAGCGCGACCGTTCTTGGAACGAGGATGCTGCGCGCAAGAAGCTGCTCGAATTCTTCGAGGCCTGGGGCCCCAAGGACCCGGCCACGCTCAAGGGCCGCCGTCTCCTCTCTGCGGTGCTCTTCTCCTGATCAGGATCACTCATGCCCAAGCGTCCGACCAGTCCGGCCGAGCTGCCCAAATCCGTTCCGGTCTTTCCCCTGAGCGGGGCGCTGCTGCTGCCCTATTCGCATCGCCCGCTCAATATTTTCGAACCGCGCTATATCGAAATGGTCGATGCCGCCCTGCGCGGCGATCGGCTGATCGGGCTGATTCAGCCTGAGGACACGTCCGAGGAAAGCCCCAAAGGCCGCGCACCGCTGCAGAAGGTCGGTTGTCTCGGCCGCCTCACTCATTTCGAGGAAAGTGGCGACGGGCGTTACTTCATCATTCTCGAAGGCGTCACGCGCTTCCGCGTCATGCACGAGCTGACCGTGCTGACCCCCTACCGTCAATGCGTGATCTCGGCCGAAGGCTATGAGGCCGATTTTTCACGCAATCACGGCGAGGAAGCCGTGGATCGCGCCCGCTTCGTCAAGATGATGCGCGACTATGCCGAATTCGCCAATTTCGAGCTCAACTGGGAAGAGATCGAATCGACCGGCACCGCCGACCTGGTCAATTTCTGCTGCATGGTCTCGCCCTATGGCGCGGCCGAAAAGCAGGTTCTGCTCGAAGCGCCCACCCTGGAGGCGCGCGCCGAAACGCTCATCGCCATGACCGAATATGAAATGGCGCGCGGCGGTTCGGATGGGGCGGCGCCGCTCAACTGATGGCTGACGCACCCGTCGATCCGCGCCATGTGGTCGATCCGCAGACCCTGGAAATGCTGGTCTGTCCGCTCACCAAGACGCGGCTGATCCTGTCGGCCGACCATGCCGAACTGATCTCGGTGGCGGCCCGGCTTGCTTTTCCCATCGTCAAGGGCGTGCCGCTCCTGAGCCTTGACGAAGCCCGCAGCATCGATCCGGAGGAGCTCCAGCGCCTTTCGCGCTGACTTATCCCCCACCCGCCATAGACGCGTATCCTTGGTGTCAGAGCGGCATGCCGGTGAGCAGTTTTGGCGCCCCGCCCACCGCCCCGGACGCCGCGCGAATCAGCGTGGACTTGATGGGCCCCGCACGATCGACCAGGCCCAGGCCGAAATCGCGGAGGGCCCGGATGGGCGCGACATCATTGGAAAACAGCCGGTTCATGCCATCGGTCACCACGGCCATGGAGGCCGTGTCGAGGCGGCGCCAGGCTTGATAGCGCTCCAGCACGTCAGGTGCGCCATGATCGAGCCCCAGGCGCATGGCTTCGACGACCACCTCGGCCAGCGCCGCAACATCCTTCAGGCCCAGATTGAGGCCCTGGCCGGCAATGGGGTGGACGACATGGGCGGCATCGCCCACCAGTGCCAGCCGTGGGCCGACAAAGCTCTTGGCCAATTGCAGCCTGAGAGGAAAGCCCATCAGCTGGTCTTCGAGCGTCACCCGGCCCAGGGTCGAGCCCATGACGGCCTCGATTTCGAGCGCCAGTTCATCGGCGGCCATGGCAAGGAAGCGGGGCGCCTCTGCCGTTGTCTCGGTCCAGACCAGCGACGAGCGATTGCCCGGCAGGGGCAGGCTGGCAAAGGGGCCGGACGGCCGGAAATGCTCATAGGCGACGCCCTCATGGGCCAGTTCATGGGCGATCGTGGCGACAAGGCCGGTCTGCCCGTAGTCATGCCCGAAGGTGCCGATGCCCGCGCGCTGCCGCAGGCTCGACTGCGCCCCGTCGGCAGCCACGATGAGAGCGGCCGACAAGGTCCTTCCGTCGGCCAGCACCACTTGTGCAAGCGCCTCGCCGCTGGACCAGTCGACGATGTCGGCCGGTGCGATGACCTCGATCTTGCCCGTGACGGCGTCGAGCAGGGCCGAGCCGCTGACCTGGTTGGGGACCATATGGGCAAAAGGCTCGCCAGGGGCCACGTCACCCTCGAAGCGCAGGAAAAGGGGTCGCGCCAGGTCGCCAGTGCCGGAATCGGTGATGTTCATCGCCCTGATCGGCTGGCTCTGCGGCGCCATCGCCTCCCAGACGCCCAGCGCTTCGAAGATTCGCCGTACCCCGGCGGCAATCGCCGAGGCGCGGTTGTCGCGCGGTACGCTGAGCGGGCGGCGCTCGACCAGGGCCACCCGGATGCCCGGCGCCGACTGGGCAAGCGCCAGGGCCAATGTCAGCCCGACCGGTCCACCGCCTACAATCATGACATCGTAGCGATTTGCTGCACTTGTGGTCATGCCCATCTCCTTGGCGACCATTGTCTGTCCCGCCCCGGTGCAAGGCAAGTGTCGCATTGCCGCGGCGCAGTCCGAAGTCTGCCTAATGTTTGGGCGGTCAAGGCGATTTTTGCACACAATTTGGGCGCCGATCTGCCCATTTCCGAGTCGATTTCGACGGCGCCAAATTAAGGCATTGTAAACATTGAGGTAATTCGTGCCGGTTCGTTTGGCACGCAGCTTGACTGTTAGGTGGCCGTTCCAGCACGCGCCGCTATGGCGTCAAAGGGGGTCAGATGAAACTGGTGGTTGCCATTATCAAGCCGTCGCGGCTCGAAGAGGTCCGGCAGGCGCTCAACTCGCTCGATGTCCACGGCATGACCGTGACCGAGGTCAAGGGCTATGGCCGGCAGAAGGGCCATTCGGAAATCTATCGCGGCACCGAATATGCCGTGCATTTCTTGCCCAAGCTCAAAGTCGAGATTGCGGTCGATGATGGCCTTGCCGATCAGGTCAGCTCGGTCATTCGCGAAGCGGCCCAGACCGGCCGTATCGGCGACGGCAAGATTTTCGTGCTCGATCTGCTCGCCGTCACCCGCATTCGTACCGGTGAAACCGGCGCTTCGGCGCTGTGATCCGCTTCCCAATTCCGGAGACAATACCAATGAAAATGTCCAAAGTCCTGGGGGGCGCAGCACTGGCCTCCCTCTTCGCGGCGCTTCCAGCCTTCGCTCAGGATGCCGCGGCACCCGCCGCTGAAGCCGTTGCAGAAGTCGTCGAAACCGCTGCCGCCGTCGTCGACAAGGGCGACGTTGCCTGGATGCTCGTATCCACCATGGTCGTCATCGTCATGACCATTCCGGGCCTGGCCCTGTTCTATGGCGGCCTGGTGCGCGCCAAGAACGTCCTCAGCGTCCTCACCCAGGTCTTCCTCGGCTTCTCGATGATTGCCATCCTCTGGGTAGCTTATGGCTATTCGCTGGCCTTTGCCGGCCCCACCGAAGGTGGTCTCTCGGCCTTCGTTGGCGACTTCTCCAAGTTCTTCCTCGCCGGCGTGACGCTCGAATCGACCGCCGCCACCTTCTCGGCCGGCTTCGAGCTGCCCGAAATGGTCTTCGTGATCTTCCAGCTCACCTTTGCCTGCATCACCTCGACCCTGATCGTGGGCGGCATTGCCGAGCGCATGAAGTTCGGCGCCCTGATGGCCTTCCTCGCCATCTGGTTCACCTTCTCCTACATCCCCATGGCCCACATGGTCTGGGCCGGTCCGGGCCTGCTCTTCGGCATGGGTGCCTATGACTTTGCCGGCGGTACCGTGGTTCACATCAATTCCGGTGTGGCCGCTCTTGTCGCTGCCCTCGTCCTGGGTGCGCGTTCCAACTACATGAAGGAACCCATTCCGCCCCACAACCTGGTCCTCACCTATGTCGGTGCCGGCCTGCTCTGGTTCGGCTGGTTCGGCTTCAATGCCGGCTCCAATCTTGAAGCCAATGCCCTGACGGCCGTGGCCCTCGCCAACACCATCCTGGCTCCCGCCGCTGGCGCCCTCGCCTGGGCCCTGGGCGAAAAGATCACCCGTGGCCATGCTTCGGCTCTGGGCGCCGTCTCCGGTGCCGTTGCGGGTCTGGTTGCCATCACCCCGGCAGCCGGCTTTGCCGGCGTCGGCGGCGCCATCGTCCTGGGCGCTGTGGCCGGCGTGGTCTGCCTCTGGGCCGTGGTCAACCTCAAGCCCATGCTCAAGTATGACGACAGCCTGGACGTGTTCGGCATCCATGGTGTTGGCGGTATCGTCGGCGCCCTGGGCACGGCCATCGTCGCAGCTCCCGGCCTGGGCGGCTACCCGCTCGGCGATGCGGCCGCCTACTCGATCGGCGGCCAGTTCATGGTGCAGCTGACCGGCGTGGTGATTGCCGTAGTCTGGTCTGGCGTCGTGGCCCTCATTGCCATGCTGATCGTCAAGGCCCTGTTCGGCGGCGCCAAGGTTTCCGAGGCTGCCGAAAGCGATGGTCTCGACCTCTCGAGCCACGGCGAACGCGCCTACAACTAAGTCTTGGGGTCGGGCGGCCTCCGGGCCGCCCGACCTGCTCGCCGGCCCGGCTTCATGCGAGGCTGGTCAGGGCGTGCGGCTCATGTCCTCTTTGGCCCGCCACAGAGGCTTCCCACTCGCAAACCGCATGGGCCGCACTCCCGGAACAGTCTTCGCCGGCATGAATTTCCGATGGTTAGCACGCGATTAACCACACCAGACTAGCATAAGCGCATTACGGCCCACGCTGATGGTTTGCGGGCCGGCAACGAGTAATGCGTGTCCATGCCCAGCCATCCCGTCCCCACTCTCGACGAAGTCCGCACCCTGCCTGCCCGGGCGCCACGTGCCTCTGCGCGGTCAGCCGGTGCACCGATGCCGCCCCCGGCCATAGCCATCCGCATTCCGTTGCGCGTCGCGGGCCTTTTGATTCTGGGCTTTTGTAGCATTCTCCTGCTGTCACTTGCCTCCTGGTCGGTGGACGATCCGTCCCTTTCGCTGGCGACCGGCAAGACGGCCGCGAACTGGCTGGGTTTCCCCGGCGCCGTGATCGCCGATCTCGTCTTCCAGTTCCTGGGTCTTGCGGGTCTCGTCATGGTCGTGCCGCTGGCCCTTTGGGGCTGGGCCATGGCGCGCCGCCATGTGGTCACCCGGCCGGGCCTGCGCCTCGCCTGCTGGATTGGCGCGACGGTGCTGTTCTCGGGTGTCTTCTCCTTTGTCGCCATGCCTGAAAGCTGGCCCCTGCCCACCGGGCTGGGTGGTCTTTGCGGCATGCTGTTCACCAATCTGGCCGGGTTGATTGCAGGCACCGACCCGCAGGCGATCACCTCGACCCTGTTTGCCATCATTCTGGCGGCTCCCGCCCTGACCCTCTTCTGGATCGCCATGGGCCTGGGCACGTCGGTCCCGGCCAAGCCGGCAAAGGCATCGGCGTCGCGCAGGGCCGCCGACGAGGATGAGCGCGAACCCAATCCGATCGTCGAAGTGGCGATGGGCGCCGTCGTCCACATGGGCTATTCGCTGCGCACTGCCTTCCGGAGGGCCAAGGCCGAACATGCGGCCCGCCGCGCCGCCGAGGTCGCAGAGGCTGCCGACCACGACAATGAACCTTCGCTGGATGGCCAGCGGGTCCCCGAGGTTGTCCCGCAGCGCGAGCCCGTCGTGGCATCGCCGCGCCGCATTCATGCCCCGGCCCAGCATGTCGAGCCGAGCTTCGAGCCTTCGGCGCGCATCATGGCGCAGCCCGCCTATGACGACACCGCCATCGACTATCCCGAGGAAGACGAGGACGACGCTGTGCCCTTCGTCCCGGATACGCCGGTCGTTTCGCGCACCCAGCGCGGTGATTCGCGCTTCCACCCGGTCGACCCGGCAGCGCCGCGGGTCACGGCACCCGCGCCGCGTCCGGCCCAGGGCCAGCGCCAGTTCCGCGAGGCCCAGGGCTCGTTGCTCGACGAACCGCACGGCTTCGAACTGCCCGAACTCAGCCTGCTCGCCGAACCCCGCCGCTCGGGGCCCTCGCCCGAACATGCGCCCGAGCGACTTGAGGACATGGCCCGCCAGCTCGAGGCCGTCCTGGCCGATTTCGGCGTCAAGGGCGACATCATCAATGTCCGCCCCGGTCCGGTCGTGACCCTGTTCGAACTCGAACCGGCCCCTGGCATCAAGTCGAGTCGCGTGATCTCGCTGGCCGACGACATCGCCCGCTCGATGAGCGCCATCTCGGCCCGCGTTGCCGTGGTGCCCGGCCGCAACGCCATCGGCATCGAGCTGCCCAACCAGAACCGCGAGACGGTCTTCTTCCGCGAAATGCTTGCTTCGTCAGACTTCGAGAAGATGAAGGGCAAGCTGCCCATTTGCCTGGGCAAGACCATTGGCGGCGAACCGGTCATTGCCGACCTCGCCCGCATGCCCCACCTGCTCATCGCCGGTACCACCGGCTCGGGCAAGTCGGTCGGCATCAACACCTTCATTCTCTCGCTGCTCTACCAGATGACGCCCGAGCAGTGCCGCATGATCATGATCGATCCCAAGATGCTGGAACTCTCGATCTATGACGGCATCCCGCATCTGTTGACGCCGGTCGTCACCGATCCGCAAAAGGCGGTCGTGGCGCTCAAATGGGCGGTGCGCGAGATGGAAGACCGCTACCGCAAGATGAGCAAGATCGGTGTGCGCAACATCGACGGCTTCAACCAGCGCGTGGCGGAGGCGGCCAAGGAAGGCCGCACCATTACCCGCACGGTGCAGACCGGCTTTGATCGCGAGACCGGCGAAGCGATCTTCGAGAGCGAGGAATTCGATCTCGAGCCCTTGCCCTATATCGTCATCATCGTCGACGAGATGGCCGACCTGATGATGGTCGCCGGCAAGGACATCGAAGGCGCCATCCAGCGCCTCGCGCAGATGGCCCGCGCCGCCGGCATTCACATGGTCACCGCCACCCAGCGTCCCTCCGTGGATGTCATCACCGGCACGATCAAGGCCAATTTCCCGACCCGCATCTCCTTCATGGTGACCAGCAAGATCGACTCGCGCACCATCCTCGGGGAGCAGGGCGCCGAGCAGCTGCTGGGCAATGGCGACATGCTCTACATGGCCTCCGGCGGCCGCACCAAGCGCCTGCACGGTGCGTTCGTCTCCGACGCCGAGGTCGAAGCGGTTGTAGCCCATCTCAAGAGCCAGGGATCGCCAGACTACCTCGACAACATTACCGAGGAAGACGATGAGGGCGGCTTCGGCGAGGACGGTGCTGGCGGCGACGATTATGCCGGCTCGGGCGACGAGCTTTATGACAAGGCCGTCCACATCGTCATGACCGACAAGAAGGCTTCGACCTCCTATATCCAGCGGCGCCTCGCCATCGGCTATAACAAGGCGGCCACCCTGATCGAGCGCATGGAGCGCGAAGGCGTCATTTCGCCCGCCAACCATGCCGGCAAGCGCGAGATCCTCGTCGGCAATAATGCCGATGGCTATTGAGCGATTGGGGAATTGAACAGCGAAAGGCCCGGCCCCGCCGGGCCTTTGTCATCGGGGGCAGACCAGCGGACCGGATTCGACCGCAAACTGCCGCGGTCCGGAGATCGGTTCCGCGCCAGGCTCGGGCGGCACATCCACGATGACGACCTCCATGCGGCACGACCCGCTCACGACTTCATAGAAGTCGGTGTCCTTCATGACGATCGACTCGATCGGGTGCTCGATCCCGAACTCCTCCACCACATGCTCGATGATGGCGACCAGTTCGTCCTGCCGCTGGTAGTGCGGCGGCAGCGCGGCAAAGGCCGGTACCGACAGAAGGCAGAAGGCGAGTACGACTGGTCCTCTGATCATGGCAATTCGGTCTCCCAACCGTGATGGATCGGCGTTGGCAACGACAATGGAACTTTCCACCTGTTGCCGCAATTGCTGCCTAGGTTAGGCTCAACCAAAAGACCCGCGAGGAAATCCAGCCGATGATTCGCCGCACCGCCCTGATGCTCGGACTTGCCGCCGCGCTGTCGCCCGCCCTGCCGGCCCTGGCCCAGAGCCGGGCGCTGACGCCCGAGGAGCAGCAGCTCATCGACGAGATCAACGCGCACAATACCGCCATCCGCACCATGGTCGGCCGCTTCCTGCAGATCGACAGCCAGGGCGGCCGCCAGGAAGGCACGTTCTTCCTCGAGCGGCCCAACAAGATCGCCTTCCGCTATGCGCCGCCCAGCCGCGAGGAAATCGTCTCCATCGGGCGTGGCTTCTATGTCATCGACCGGCGCGAGGAGACCTACTACGCCTATCCGCAGGACTCGATCCCGCTGCGGCAGTTCCTGGGCGAGCAGATCAACCTGCTCAATGCCAATGTGGTCGATATCACCACCACCGACGGCTATGTCAGCATCACCGTCATCGACAACACGGTGGCTGGCACGGTGCAGGTATCGCTGATCTTCGATACCGAGACCAAGGACCTGGCACAGTGGACGTTGGTCGAGCCCAATGGCTCGGAGCTCACCTTCTCGCTCTATGACGTGCAGAAGGGAGTCGAAATCCCCTCCCACTTCTTCACCTTCCCCGCCACCTATCGGGGCAAGGATCCGACAAGCTGATCTGCCCGCGCCTCAAAGACCGAAGGCGAGAATGGCGACGAGGCCGACGCCGCCCACGAGGATGCGCCACCAGGCAAAGGGCGCAAAGCCGTGGCGGGAGACGAAGTCGAGTAGGTATTTGACCACCAGTGCGCCGACCACGAAGGACGCGGCAAAGCCGATGGCGATATTGAGCCCCAGGCTCATGTCGATGAGGTCGCGGCTCTTGTAGAGGTCGTAGCCGAACGCGCCGGCCATGATCGGCAGGGCGATGAAAAAGGTAAATTCGGCGGCGGAGCGCTTGGAGGCGCCGAAGAGCATGGCGCCCACCACCGTCGAGCCAGACCGCGACACGCCCGGAATGAGGCTCAGCATCTGGAACAGGCCCACGATCAGCGCCAGGTGCCAGGGATAGGTGTAGATGTCGTCATAGCGCACCTGCTTGGGCATACGGTCGACGATGAGCAGCACGACGCCTCCCACCAGCAGCGAAATGCAGATGACGATCGGGGTCTCGTAGATCACCTGCTGGATGAAATCGCGCGCCAGCACGCCAACGACGACAGCAGGCAGGCAGGCGAGGATGACGGCGAGCGCGAAGCGCCACGCATAGACCTTGCCGCTCAAGGCATCGCGGATCAGCACCGCCAGTTTTGCAAAGTAAACGGTAATCACAGCCAGGATGGCGCCGAGCTGGATCAGCACGATGAAGGCGGCGGGTTGCTCAAGGCCGAAGAAATGCCCGGCCAGCAGCAGGTGGCCAGTGGAACTGACCGGAAGGAATTCGGTAAGCCCTTCGAGGATTCCGAGGATAAGGGGCACAAAAAGACCTTGATCGGCGTTCATTTGATCCCCTAACTCGTTTCCAAGGGCCGAATTCTGCGCCGATCTCATAGCCGTGTTCGCAAAGGGCGCCAAGGCGGAGAGCAGCAATGGAGGTCTGCAACAGTTCAGAGCGTTCCTACATGCCCAGTCTCGTCCACTACCCCCTCGATCCCGCCTCACGCCTGATCCGGCTGATGTGCGCCGAATACGGGGTTCCGCTCGATCTCGAAGAGATCAAGCCCTGGCTGCGCGAAGAGGCTCTGCTGGAGATCAACCCTGCCGCCACGCTGCCCATCCTCTTCACCGAGAGCGAGCAGCCCATTGTCGGCATCATGGCGACGATCCATGCCGTGGAAGACTTTTATACGCCCGACGCTGTCGAGGGCCTGTTCCCGGCCGATCCCATGGCGCGCGCCGAAATGTGGCGCTTGGTCGAATGGGCGCTGGTCAAGCTCAATGACGAGGTGACGCGTTATCTGGTCGAGGAAAAGATCGCCAAGCGCGACATCCGCGGCGCCACGCCCGAACCCTCGGTCTTGCGCGCGGCCAAGGCCAATCTCACCGAGCATCTGCTCTACTTCAACTACCTGCTGGCCAGCCGCAACTGGCTCGGTGGCGACGAGATGAGCCTTGCCGACTTCGCGCTCGCCGCCCACGTGTCGACGCTCGACTATATGGGTGACATAGATTGGTCCAAGGTGCCGATCGAGACGCGCGACTGGTATTCACGCATCAAGTCGCGCCCGGCCTTCCGCACCCTGCTCAATGACCGCGTCACCGCCATGCCGCCTTCCAAGGGCTATGCGGACCTCGATTTTTAGGCCTTTGCGCCAGAGCGCCATAGTGAAGTAGACCTCATCCTGAGCCTGTCGAAGGACGAGGTCGCGGCCACGGTGGTTCCGGCCTCGTGGTTCGACAGGCTCACCATGAGGTCTCTGTGAGCAGCGTGCAGGTCACCCAAGCCATCATCGACGAACTTCGGGCCCGCGCCTCGGCCCTGGGCTTCGACGCCTTCGGTGTCACGGCAGCCAATGCCCGTCCCGACCTGCCCGAAAAGCTCGCCCACGCGCTTGCCGAGGGCTGGCACGCCGGCATGGACTGGATGGAAGAGACCGAGGAGCGACGCGGTGATCCCCACAAACTTTGGGGAGAAGCGCGCTCCGTCATCCTCCTGGGTGTCAATTATGGCCCGGAAACCGACCCGATGGCGCTGCTCGCCGAACCGGGCGTCGGCATCATCTCCGCCTATGCCCGCAACCGCGACTATCACGACATCATCAAGGGGCGGTTGAAGGAACTGGCAGGCCTCTTGGCCCGGCGCTCGCGCGCCGATGTGAAGGTCTTCGTCGATACGGCGCCCTTGATGGAAAAGCCCCTGGCCGAGGCTGCGGGGCTGGGCTGGCAGGGCAAGCATACGGTTCTGGTCAGCCGCACCTTCGGCTCCTGGCTGTTCCTCGGCGCCATCCTCACATCGGCTGAACTACCTGCTGACAGGCCGCACGACGAAAGCTGCGGATCCTGCACCCGCTGCCTCGATATCTGTCCGACCAATGCCTTTCCGGCGCCCTTCCAGCTCGATGCGCGCAAGTGCCTGGCCTACTACTCGGTGGAGCACAAAGGACCGATCCCGCGCGAATTCCGCCGGCCCATGGCCAATCGGATCTATGGCTGCGACGATTGCCTCGCCGTCTGCCCCTGGAACAAGTTTGCCTCGGTCAGCCGCGAGGCCAAGCTCAGGAGCCGCCCCGAATTCGAGCGGCCTGCGCTCGGCGACCTGGTCGCCCTGGACGATGCGGCCTTCCGCGCCCTCTTTGCCGGCTCCCCGGTCAAGCGCATCGGCCATGCCCGGTTCCTGCGCAATGTGCTGATCGGCATAGGCAATTCCGACGACAGCGGCCTGCTCCCTGCTGTCCTGGCGCGGCTCGACGACCCCGAGCCACTGATCCGCGGCGCCGCCACCTGGGCGCTGCGGCGGCTCGATCCCCGTCGCGCCGAAGCCATGAGACTGGACAGACTCTCCCGGGAAAGCGATAGCAGCGTGCGCGATGAATGGGCGGGAGAGGTGTGATGCGGGCGTTCTTCTTCGGATTGGGCTTCTCCTCCCAGGCTAGTGCCGAGGCCATGCGCGCCGGTGGCGCCGAAGCCGTGGGCGGCACCGTCCGCACGCCCGATAAGGCTGCAAGACTTGGCGCTGCGGGCATTGGGGCGGTGCTGTTCGACGGCACTGAGCCCGCGCGCGATGTCACCGTGGCGCTCAAGTCGGCAACGCACGTGATCCAGTCCATCGCGCCCGATGAGAACGGCGATCCGGTCCTGCGGGTGTTCCGCGATGACCTGCTCAAGGCGCCCGGCCTCGAATGGCTTTGCTACTATTCCACCGTGGGCGTCTATGGCGATTTCGGCGGGGATTGGATCGATGAGACCGCACCGCTGGTGCCGCGCAACATGCGGTCGGACTGGCGCGTCTCGGCCGAGCAGGAATGGCGCGATCTTGCTGCCGCGCGCGGCGTGCCGCTGACCATTCTGCGCCTCGCCGGCATCTACGGGCCTGGGCGCTCCACCTTTGAAAAGCTGCGCGCGGGCACGGCGCGGCGGGTGATCAAGCCGGGCCAGGTCTTCAACCGCATCCACGTCGCCGACATTGCCCGCGTAACGGCCCTGGCGGCCGAAGCGCGGCTCGATGGGACGTTCAACCTTGCCGACGACGAGCCCGCCCCGCCGCAGGACGTGATCGAACATGCGGCCAGGATGACCGGCCTGCCGGTTCCCCCCGACCTGCCCTATGAAACGGCGGAGATGACGCCCATGCAGCGCAGTTTCTACCGCGACAACAAGCGGGTCTCGAACCGCGCGATCAAGGAAGCCCTGGGCATCGACCTTCTCTATCCCAACTATCGCGTCGGCCTCGCCCAAATCCTGGAAAACGAAGAATGAAGCCGCAACCCGCCAAGTCCGCCCCCGGTCGCGTCGTGATTGAGGGCCGCTATGTCCGCCTCGAACCGCTCGAACGGCGCCACGCTGCCGATCTCTTCGCCGTCTCCACCATGGAGGGTGGACCTGAACGCTATCGCTGGCTGTTCAGTCATGCGCCTGGAAGCCTCGCGGAGATGGAAGAACGCATCGAGGCCGGCCAGGCCGGGCCTGACCTGGCGGTCGCCATCGTCGAGAAGTCGACCGGCAGGGCGCTGGGTCAGCAGAGCTGGATGCGCATCCGTCCCGAACACGGATCGATCGAGATCGGCGGCGTCTATTGGGGCCTGCCCATGGCACGCTCGCGCCTCGCCACCGAGGCGCTGTACCTCTTCGCGCGCCATGCCTTCGATGACCTCGGCTACCGGCGCTTCGAATGGAAGTGCAACAACGCCAACGAGCCCTCCAAGGCCGCCGCGACCCGCTTCGGCTTCACCTTCGAGGGCATTTTCCGCCAGGACATGATCATCAAGGGCGAAAGCCGCGACACGGCCTGGTTCTCGATGATCGACCGCGAGTGGCCGGCCCTGCGCGCCGAATACGAGCGCTGGTTGAGCCCCGATAATTTTGACGGGGCAGGGGCCCAGAAGACCCGGCTCGCCACCCGGTGAGCCTCTATCACCTCAGCGACGATCCCGGCATTGCCCATTTCGACCCACGGCCCTCGGTCTATACGCCTGAGCCGGTGGTTTGGGCGATCGCGCCGGAACGCGTGGTCAATTACCTGACGCCGCGTGATTGCCCGCGCGTCTGTTTCCGGGCTGGGCCAGATAGCTCTGCGGCGGATGTCGAGCGCCATCTGGGCGGCGACACAGTGGTGGTGGCCATCGAAGCGGCTTGGCTGGAGCGGCTGCGGACCGGACAACTGTTCCGCTATGTCATGCCCCGCGACGGCTTCGTCCTTGCGGACGAGAGCGCCGGCTATTGGGTGTCGCGCGGCCCGGTGACGCCGCTGGGCATGGATGTCTTGGACGATCTTCCCTCGGCCATCGCCAACGAGGGAGCAACCCTGCGGGTCCTGCCCTCGCTCTGGGGCCTGCATGATGCGGTGAGGAGCTCCAGCCTCGTCTATTCGATGATCCGCATGCGTAACGCCGCCGACCGATAATGAGGCAGCCCGGATGCCGGGTCACACCATGGCCAGCACGGCGTCCCGCAACCGTCCGAGATCCTCGTCGCGGCTCAGGCGATGATCGCCATCGGGGATCAGCGTATAGGTCACCGGATCGTGGAGGATATGCGTGAGCAGCTTCTGCGCATGCTCTGGCGGCACGTCGGGATCCTTGCCCCCCTGCAGGATATGCACCGGGCAACCGGTCTCGATCACCGAGCCGAACAGGAGGTGATGGGCGCCATCCTCGATCAGCCGCCTTGTATAGCGGTATAGTCCATCGCCATAGGCGCTGACCCGCTCGTAATAGCCCTTTTCGTCGAGGTCTCGCCGTTGCGCCTCGTTCATCCGCGCGGCAATGCGCACCGTGGCATCGGTCGCCGGGGCAATCAGCACCAGCCCCTTGAGCGGCATGCCCTTCTGCAATTGCCGTCGCGCCAGCAGCAGCGCCAGCCAGCCCCCCATTGAGGAACCGCAGACGATCTGCGGGCCATGGGTATGGGCGAAGACTGCCTCTGCCTCCTCCAGCCAGCGGCTGATCGTGCCATGGTCAAAGTCGCCGCCCGACTGGCCATGGCCCGAATAGTCGAAGCGCGTGACCTCCAGCCCCTTCTCTGCCCCCAGCGCATCCAGGCTCATCGCCTTGGCCCCGCTCATCACCGAGCGGAAGCCGTTGAGCCAGAAGAGGCCCGGCGCCCCGCCGGGTCGCTGTTCCATGGCGATGTCGCGAGCTTCCTCGCCCTGGCCAACGGTGATGCGGGAGGACAGGATGGAACTCATGGGCTTGTCCGAGATTTTCAAAGGCGGTGGTGGGGCGTACCCCGGCTGCAACAGCGGGAATTTCCCTCGGTCCGCCAGTTGACTTTAGCTGCCGCTACCACGATTTTAGGGCGCATTCACCCCCTGGCATCAATAGCACAAGGAAAGCTTGCCATTCGCCGTCCTATGAGACCCGTTGCGCCCCAGAAAGATGGGCCGCTTGCCAACGAGGATATCACCAGCCCCGACGTTCAGCTTATCGATGCAGAAGGCGAGAACCGCGGTGTCGTGCGCACGCGCGACGCATTGGCCGAAGCGCAGGAGCAGGGTCTTGACCTTGTCCTGATCGCCGCCAATTCCAATCCGCCGGTCGCCAAGATGCTCGATCTGGGGCGCTACAAATATGCCGCCCAGAAGAAGGCTGCCGAAGCGCGTAAGAAGCAGAAGGTGATCGAGGTCAAGGAAGTCCAGATGCGTCCGAATATCGACACGCATGACTACGAGACCAAGATGAAGGCAGTGCAGCGTTTCCTGGGCGAAGGCGACCGTGTCAAGGTGACCATGCGCTTCCGCGGCCGCGAAATGGCGCACCAGGATCTGGGCATGCAGGTGCTCATCAAGGTCAAGGACCAGACCGAGGCCATCGCCAAGGTCGAAAGCCAGCCGCGCTCCGAAGGCCGGCAGATGGTCATGGTCCTGGCGCCCAAGTAAGGCGACAGGACTGTTGGAGGAATTGAAGAAGCGGGCCGAAAGGTCCGCTTTTTGTTTTCTTAGTGCGCTCTTGATTAACCGTCAGGATCGCGCTGCGTTTTGTTTCCAGCACTGACGCGACTAACATGTGCTGATGCGGGATTGTTTCCCGGGCGGTCGACTTGCATCCGGGGGGAGTGCATGGGTCTGTTTCGGATACTGGCCAGTCTGTTCTTCGCCCGCAGACCTCCGAGGGTCGTCGAGCCCTGGCGAGGCATTCCGGATTCTCCGCCAAGGCCGCGCGAAATGCGCGTCGTCGTCGTGCAGACCACGCAATCGGTCGTGCAGCCGG
>CBFGPB010000019.1:0-17404 GCA_965650545.1 uncultured Devosia sp.
CTTGGCGACTTCGGGATCGGCGATCAGCTCCGCTCCCGTGCCGGTATAGCGGTTCTGGCCGCTGGCGAGCACGAAGCCCTTGGTGGCGAAGGCCAGCGCCTGGCGCGCATTCTGCTCGACCATGAGGATGCCGACGCCTTCTTTGTTGACGCGCTGGATGGTCTCGAAGATTTCGATGACATAGCGCGGCGAGAGGCCCGCCGAAGGCTCATCGAGCATGAGAAGGCTCGGCTTGCTCATCAGCGCCCGGCCCATGGCCACCATCTGGCGTTGCCCGCCCGACAGTTCACCGGCCGGCTGGCGGCGCTTTTCGGCCAGCACCGGGAACATCTGGTAGACCCAGTCCATGGTGCCCTTGAAGTCATCCTTGCGGGTGAAGGCCCCCATTTCGAGGTTTTCCTCGACGCTCATCGAGGTGAAGACGTTCTTTTCCTGCGGCACGAAGCTCAGGCCCTTGGGCACCAGCTTGTCGGGCAGGGAATTGG
Source organism: uncultured Devosia sp. (assembly GCA_965650545.1). GTDB lineage: Bacteria > Pseudomonadota > Alphaproteobacteria > Rhizobiales > Devosiaceae > Devosia. The sequence goes on from CBFGPB010000019.1 coordinate 486, forward strand.
CGATATTCTCGCCGCCGAAATCGATCGTGCCGCCGGTCACTTTCAGCAGGCCGAAAATGGCCTTGAGCGTCGTCGACTTGCCGGCGCCATTCGGGCCGACGATGACGCCGATATCGCTTTTCTCGATGGCGATGTTGACGCCATTGAGGATCGGCGCGCCGCCATATCCGCCGACGACGTGTTTGAGTTCAATAAGAGCCATGCCTATGCGGCCTCCACCGGAGTGCCGAAATAGGCCTCGACGATTGCGGGATTGGCGCGAATTTCGGCCATCGGGCCTTCGGCGATCTTTTCGCCCTGCGCCATGACGATGACCGGGTCGCAGAGGCGGCCGATCAGGTCCATGTCATGCTCGATCACGAAAAAGGTGTAACCCAGCTCGCGGTTCATGCGCTCGATATTGCCGGCGAGATCGTTGAGCAGGGTCTTGTTGACGCCCGCCGCCACTTCATCGAGCAGCACCACCTTGGCGTCGACCATCATGGTGCGCCCGAGTTCGAGCAGCTTCTTTTGCCCGCCCGACAGGTTGCCGGCCAGCTCGTCGCGCACATGGCCCAGTTTCAGGAAGTCGATGACGTCGAGCGCCTTCTTGCGCACCTCGGTCTCACGCGATTTGACCAGGCGCGGCCGGAACCAGGTATCGACAAGGTGCTCGCCCGGCTGGTCGCCCGGCACCATCATCAGGTTTTCCAGCGCCGTCATCTGCGAAAACTCGTGCGCGATCTGGAAGGTGCGCAGCATGCCGATGCGGAAGAGCTGATGCGGCTTCATGCCGGTGACATCGGCGCCGTCAAATATGACCTGCCCTTCATCGGGCACGATATTGCCGGCGACCATGTTGAACAGGGTCGACTTGCCCGCGCCATTGGGCCCGATGAGCCCCGTGATGGAGCCGCGCCGAACCGAGAGGGAACAGTTGTTGACGGCCCTGAGGCCGCCAAAGCGTTTCGAGACGTTGCGAACGTCTATGACCAAGTCTGAGGACAAGTTGATAAAGAGCCCCGGTTTCCTGAATGCCTGCCTGCCCGGTTCAATCCGGGCGATTTTGGGGCATGTGCTCACAGACCGCCAAGAAATTCAACCGGTCTGCCGCGCTCAGAGGGCCGCCAGAACCGCGTCGGCTGTGGATTTGTTGTTGGCCAGCGGCACATCGTAGAGCGTGGCAAGGCGCGTCAGAGCCTTCACATCCACGTCATGCGGCTGGGCCGAAAGCGGATCGATGAAGAAGATGAGGACGTCGAGGCGCCCTTCGCAGATCATGGCCCCCAGTTGCTGGTCCCCGCCCAGCGGACCGCTCTTGAGCAGGTTCACCGTCAGGCCAGTCGCCGCCATCACGCGGCCGCCGGTCGTGCCCGTGCCCCAGAGCTCGTGCTGGCTGAGCTTGTCCCTGTGCAGTTCCGCCCAGCGGCAGAGATCGTCCTTCTTGTCGTCATGGGCCACAAGACCGATACGCGCCATTGCTTCGCCTCCAAGGTCCTGGCGCCTTCTTGCCCGTCGCAGCCCGAAAGGGCAATGGGCAAATCGGCACCGGTCCTAAAGCACATGCCAATGCGCGGCGAGGACAGCTGTTTCGGGTTCTGGAACATCGGCCTCGGGGGCGCCGGCGCTGTCGTCGCCGCTCATGGCCCCCGCCAGGTCGATCAGCGCCTTGGCCCCTTCGAGCGCCTCCCGGAGGGTGGCCTGGATCGCAGCGCCCTCTTCGCGATCGCGTTGCAGCGATGCGGCCAGGCCGATCGCCTCCGTGGCGCCTTCCGAGACCGAGGCCGCAATGCACCGCGCTTCGCCGTCGAGGGCTCCAAGGCCGCGCACAATGTCACCCTGCTCGGCGCCCAGGCGCTCGACCAATGAAAGGGCAGCCGCAAGGCCGGCCCCGGCTTTGCTCCAGCCGAGATGGGCCTTGTCCTGCGCCACCCGCAACTGCATGCCCAGTTGCGAGAGGCCGAGGGCCAGCGCCTGCAGGTCCTCCTCGATCGTCCGCTCCGACGCGGCCGCTGGGGCGGCGTGGGTCAGCCGCGCCGAAACCAGGTTCACCGCAAGGCCCAGCGCGTCCAGGCGTTCGATCGCTTCGCCAATGCCATCGCCATCGCGCCGCGCGGCTTCCGCCGCTGCCCGGGCCCGCTCGATTTCACCCCGAGCCTTGCTGGAAAGGCGCGCGCCGGACCTGGCCTTGCGCGCCAGGTCCGCGCCGCCCTGCGCCTGCCGCGTGGCAGCGGGCTGGAGAGCGGTAAGGCTGTTGGCAAGCTGATCCGCCGCCTCTACTTGCGCCACTTTGTCCGTCCCCAACTGCCGGGCGCAGCGCAACACCTCGGCAGCGAGCGTCTTTGCTGCCCGCCCCGATATGGCGAGATCCCCGACCAGCTCTACCATGCGATCGGCCAGGCGCTCGGCCCCCGCATGCAGCGGCGCCAGGTCCGGATCCGCAAGGGTTTCGGCACTGGCTTCCCACCGCCCCTGCGCCGCCAGCTCCAGCACGCGGGCCGCCTCGGCCACCAGGCGCTTCATCCGGCCCCTTTCGGTCGAGAGAGCCGCCTCCGCATCGAGCCTGAGGCGCTCGATATAGCCCGAAAATGTGAGGTCCAGATCAAGCACCACGGCGCTGACCAAAGTGGCCAGCCCTTCGGCCATCATCTCGGTGGCCGCGAGGACGGGAGCCGGATCGCCGGCCAACATGGAAAGCGGCCCCCGCCGCGTTCGCAGGGCGGCTTCAACACCGTCGCGGATAATGCCGCGAATGAGGCCCTGGGCGACGATGGCGTGGCTGCCCGCATGCCAGCGGGGATCGACCCCGATCCGGGCCTGCCGTTGTCCGGCGCGCAGGGCGGCCTCGACGAAGGCCTTGTCCCACTGTCCGGCCACCAATGCACGCCAATGCCCGGCCGGACCGCCGCCGTCGCCCTCAATGCGCTCCCGGCCGAAGAGGAAGCGCGCCGCGCTGGGCGCGCCTGCCACCTGGAGCGCGAGACGGTCGAGAGCCAGGTCGAGATGCTGAACCGCGCTCTGGGCGATCGGCGCCAGGCGGGCATCGGCCCCCTCGCCCAGCCCGATGAATGCGAGCCTCTGCTGAAGCGTGTCTGCCATGCTCACCCCCGGAATCCGCCCTCGCCGCTACCGACGATGAGACCTCCGGGGAGTAAATTTCATGGTTAATGAGGTCTTACCAATTTCTACGTATGCGGGCCTGCGTCAGGCGCGCAGCGCAATGGCTTCGACAATGAGCAGCGCAATGGCTGCCTCCGGAATGGCCTCGCCCGGATAGAGCCTGAGGAACCGACCCTTCTTGAGGCCATCTCCCATCAACCGCCCCTCCGGATCCTCAAGCAGCCGACCATGCTCGAAGTAGATCGACACCCTGTCGGGATAGGGAAAGATGGCACAGACATGGCCGGCCTCGGGGTGGCGGAAATTTACTGACTTCCAGCCCATCTTCACGCTGCCGATCAGGGAGGCATTGCCGGCCACAATTTCCACCACGGCGCGGCAGAGCTGCCCGATCTGGGCGGGCAACTCCAGGAGAAGCACATCGAGTTCGGTGGCCTGCATGACGTTCTGCTCTCCCGGGCAAACCTGTCCAACCCTGACTTTGCTAGACAGGGTCCGTGACAGCCTGCGTCAGCACGCCGTGGTCCTCAGAAGGCCTCCCAGTCGGTGGCCAGCGCTGTGTTCCCCGCGACACGCGGTGCCGGCTCGCCACGGGTCTTGGCTGGCGGCCGGACGGGCAGCGCCGGGCTATCGTCGATGCGGAACACGTCGACGATCCGGTCCAGTTCGCTGGCCTGTGCCTCGGTCTGTTCGATGGCGGCATTGGTCTGTTCCACCAGCGCCGCATTGTGCTGGGTCATCTCGTCCATCTGCCGCACCGCAACAGTCACCTCTTCGAGGGCTGCCGACTGCTGGCCATTGGCGCGGGCGATGGTGTCGATGAGGCCGGCACTCTCCTCGGCGCGGGCCTGGATATCGTGCAGGGTTTCGGCGGCGCGGGAGACGAGCTGGGTGCCATTGCGCACTTCCCCGGCGCTGGCTTCGATCAGGAGCTTGACGTCGCTCGACGCCTGGGCGGCGCTTTGCGCCAGCCGCCGCACCTCCACCGCCACGACGGCAAAGCCTTTGCCCGCCTCGCCCGCCCGCGCCGCCTCGACCGAGGCATTGAGGGCCAGGAGATTGGTCTGGAAAGCGATGTCGTCGATCATGCCGATGATGTTGGAGATCTTGGACGAGGACGCTTCGATGGCACTCATCGCCTCGGTAGCCTCGGCCATGACCTGACCGCCATCCGTCGCGCTCCGGGCCAGGCGCTTGGCGGTCTCGCTGGCGCTGCCGGCGCGCTTGGCGTTCTCCACGACGGCGGACGAAAGGGTCTCGATCGATGCCGTGGTTTCCTCGATGGTCGCGGCCTGCCGCGTCGTGCGGTCGGCCAGGTCATTGGCACCGGAGAGGATTTCCCCCGTCGCACTCTTGAGCGAGCGCGAGGTGCGCTGCAATTGGCCCACAATGCCGGCCAGCTTCTCGGCCACCGAATTGGTGTCATCCTTGATCTGGTCGAATTCAGGATCGAGCGCCTCGGTGACCCGGCTGGTCAGGTCACCCTGGGCCACGTCCTTGAGGACGGCGCCGGTCGCTGCCACGGCCTTCTGGATCTTGGCGCGGGCAGCGTCATCGGCTTCGCGGGCGTCGCCGGTCAGCTTGTCGAAATAAGCGGTCACGCCGATGTCGATATCGAGCAGCATGGACTTCAATACGGCAATGACGGCTTCGGACATGGCGTCGACATCGACCATGATGTCCTCGGCCTTGCGCGGAACGGACCGGCCGAACCGCCCTTTGCGCGGCTCGAGCGCGGCGGCCATGGCGTCATGGACAATGCCACGCACCAGGGTTTCCATGATCACCCCATAGCCCCCGATATGCCAACGCGGTTCGAGGCCGATCTGGGCGTGGCGCAGGCCGACGCGCGAGCTGGCCTCCATATAGGCCTCATCCAGCTGTCCGGTGGCGATGGCCTTCCAATGGCCGACCTGCTTGGACTTGGCCCGGTCCATCTGCGGCCTGCCCTCGAAGAAGCGGCTGACCGCCGGGACCGTGCCGATCTTGGCGTAGAACAGCGTCAGCGCCGTTTCCAGATGCGCCTCGATGCTGGGCTGGATAGAGGCCAGGCGGCCACGCGCCGTCGCATCAAGGCCAATGAAATCGAGTCGGGTCTGTAGGGAGTTGGGAGCGTGTTCAGCCATTGGCCTCACCTTGAGCAAAGACATCAAATGAGCCTGCTCCAGCTCAGACTCCCAAATCTTGATCTGGATCAGTTGGGCCCAAGATAGAGCGGTATGGTAAATCTGCGGTGAATAAGGCCCGCGGCGGAATACTTACTGTTCCAGCCAGCCGCCACCTGCAACCTTGAGCAGCCTGGGCGCGGCCCGCTGCGCCGGGCGGCGATCCGGATCTGCCGCGCCTCCCAGCCGGAACACCGCCACGATCCGGTCCAGTTCCCCGGCCTGCGCCTCGGTCTGCTCGATGGCGGCATTGGTTTCTTCCACCAAGGCGGCATTGTGCTGGGTCATTTCGTCCATCTGGCGGACGGCAACGGCGATTTCCCCCAACGCCCCCGACTGCTGCCGGTTCTCGCGCGCGATCTCGTCGATCAACACCGCGCTTTCCTCCGCGCCGGCGAGGATGTCGCTCAGCCGTTCAGCGGCCTTACCCACCAATTGTGCCCCGGCCCGCACCTCGCCAGCGCTGGCCTCGATCAATGCCTTGACCTCGGCTGACGCTTCGGCGGCGCTCTGCGCCAGGCGCCGTACTTCCACGGCCACCACGGCAAAGCCCTTGCCGGCCTCTCCTGCCCGAGCCGCTTCCACCGAAGCGTTGAGCGCGAGCAGATTGGTCTGGAAGGCGATGTCGTCGATCAGCCCGATGATATTGGAGATCCTGGCTGAAGAAGCCTCGATGGCGCTCATGGCCGTGGTGGCATCCGTCATCACGACGCCGCTATCGGTGGCATTCTGTGACACCTGCCGTGCCTTGCTGCTGGCCGTCGCAGCCCGCTTGGCATTATCGGCGACCGCGCTTGAGAGCTGCTCGACGGCCGCCGAGGTCTCCTCAATGGTCGCGGCCTGCTTGGTCGTGCGGCTGGACAGATCGTTGGCCCCTGAAAGGATTTCCGCAGTTGCAGTCCGCAGCGTGCCCGAAGCGCTGCTAAGGCCACGGACGATTGTGTCGAGCTGGGTCAGCGTCCGGTTGAAGGCCTGGCGCAGGGCCTCGTACTGGCCGGTGAACACGGTATCGATCCGCCCGCCCAAGTCGCCCTCGGCCATGCGCTCCAGACTGCCTGCCAGCTCGGCCAATATGCCTTCGCAGCGTTTGCGCTCGGTGATATCGGTGGCAAACTTGATCACCTTGATCGGCTTGCCCGAGGCATCGAAGATCGGGTTGTAGCTGGCCTGGATCCAGACTTCCCGTCCACCCTTGCCGAAGCGCTGGAATTCGGCCGCTTCATACTGGCCGGCACGCAGGCGCTCCCAGAACTGCCGGTATTCGAGCGATGCGACATAGTCCTTGTCGCAGAACATGGAATGGTGCTTGCCCACGATCTCGCCGAGGTTGTAGCCGACCGTGGCGAGAAAATTCTCGTTGGCGGTGATGATCGTGCCATCGAGCTCGAAGGCAATGACCGCCTGCACCCGCGATATCGCCTCGATCTGCGCCGCATGATCGGCAGCCTGCTGCCTCTGGGCGGTGATGTCGGTGGCGAACTTGATCACCTTGACTGGCTTGCCCGACCGATCGAGGACCGGATTGTAGCTGGCCTGGATCCACACTTCCCGTCCGCCCTTGGCAAAGCGCTGGAAAGCGGCCGACTGGAACTTGCCCCGGCCCAGCTCTGTCCAGAAGGCCTTGTATTCGGGGCTCGCGGCATAGCCGGGGTCGCAGAACATGGAATGATGCCGCCCCCGCACCTCTTCGAGCGTATAGCCCATGGCATCAAGGAAATTGCTGTTGGCGGTAATGATCGTGCCATCCAGCTCGAACTCGATCACAGCCTGGCTGCGTTCGATAGCCTCGACCCTGGCCTGATTGTCGCGGCTCCCGCCGCCAAACGGAAATACGCCCATTTCCAGTGCTCTCCAGCGAAGACTCCTGTCTTTATCTGCAAGGCTGCGCCCGGACGGTTAAAGAATGGAAAACAATGAACTTGGATACTTACCATACAAGTGAATTTCTGAAGCAACGGGGAAATATGACCGCACTTCAATTACTAATCTACTTTGATATACGGATAAATCCGTAAGAGGAACGATGTGACAAGTTAATTTCGGTATCAGAAGCTATTGAAATGCCGGCATTGACTCCGGCCTGCCCCGCCCTGCGAACCGAGCACCAAAAGGAAAAGGGGCGCCTGAGCGCCCCTCGATCCACTGCTGCGCGGTCGTCCGGACCTAGAATTCATCCCAGTCGGCCGACACGGCTGCATTGCCCTGGCTGAGATAGGTCTGGCTCACCTTCTTCAGTGCCTGGCGGGGTGCGGCCGCTGCCGCGCGGCGCGGCGCGGCGGGTGCCGCTGCTGTGCTCGCAATGGCCGTCTCCTCCAGCGTGAAGATGTCCACAACCCGGTCGAGTTCGCCGGCCTGGGCTTCGGTCTGCTCGATGGCCGCATTGGTCTCTTCCACCAGGGCCGCATTGTGCTGGGTCATCTCGTCGAGGGTCCGCACGGCAACGCTGACTTCTTCGATTGCCGTTGCCTGGGCCTTGCTCGCCTTGGCGATGGCCTGCATCAAACCGGCATTCTCGGTGACCGCAGCGAGCATGTCGCGCAATTGCGTGGCGGCGCTCGAGACGAGGTGCGAGCCGCCCTTGACCTCGTTGGCGCTGGCTTCGATCAGGGCCTTGACCTCGGAAGAGGCCTCTGCGGCGCTCTGCGCCAGCCGCCGCACTTCCACCGCCACGACCGCAAAACCCTTGCCGGCCTCACCGGCACGCGCCGCCTCGACAGAGGCGTTGAGGGCCAGCAGATTGGTCTGGAAGGCAATATCGTCGATCATGCCGATGATGTTGGAAATCTTGGCCGAGGACTGGGTGATCCGCTCCATGGCCTCGTTGGCCTTCTCGATAACTTCGCCGCTGCGGGCGGCATCGGCGGAAACGGCATTGGCCGCGCCATTGGCCTTGTCCGCCATGCGAGCGTTCTCGGCCACCGTATTGGCCAGTTGCTCCATGGCCGCCGAGGTCTGTTCGATCGTCGCCGCCTGCTTGGTAGTCCGCTCGGAAAGGTCGTTGGCACCCGAGAGGATTTCGCCAGTGGCGGTCTTGAGCGCACGCGAGGTGACCCGCAACTGGCCGATCACGTCGCTCAGTTTCTCGGCCACGGCATTGGTGTCGCTCTTGAGCTTGGCAAAGGAGCCCTGGTACTCGCCCTCCATCCGCTGCGTCAGGTCGGCCTCGGCGAGGGCCGCGAGGACCGAACCGGTGGCCGAAAGGCCCCGATCGACGGTCTCGACGAGGCTGTTGACGCTGCCGGCAAGGCTGTTGAGCTCGGCATCAGGGAACTGGGCATGGACGCGCTTGGAAAAATCCCCCGCAATGGCGGCATCCACCACTTCGCCAAAAGCAGCCTGCAGGGCTACCATCATGTCGGTGCGCTCGATGCGACGGCGCTGCGAGGCCGCCCGTTCTTCCTCGGTCATCTGGCTGACCTTGAGGCCGTTCTCGCGGAACACTTCCACGGCACGCGCCATTTCGCCGATTTCATTGTTCCGGGCCGTATAGGGCACGTCGGTGTCGAACGCGCCTTCGGCAATGACCTTCATGGTCTTGGCAAGACGCGGCACCGGGCCCATCAACGCCCGGGCGATCAGGAAACCGACACCCCCCAACAGCACCAGGGTACCGAGGCTGATGACAGCCAAAAGGGTAACCGTGGAGGCAATGACGCCCTGGACGCCCTCCTTGTCGACACCGACATAGAGGATGCCAATGGGCGCGCCCTTCATGTCGATGATGGGCTGGTAGCCGGTGTAATAGGCTCGGCCCAGAATATTGGCCTCGCCATAATAGGCCTCGCCCGCCATCACCGGAGCAAAGGCAGCGCTCGCCGTTCCAAGGGTCGTACCAATAATGCGCTCGCCATCCTCTCCCACCAGGGTCGTGCTCATGCGGACAAAGTCCTGCTGGGCCGGATCGAAACTGAAGATGGTCGCCGACTCACCGGTCAGCCGAACAATGGAATCCACCAGGTCGTGGTTGACGAATTGCCGCGGCATGGCGAAGGCGGTGATCTTTTCAAGCGACCCGTCTTCACCCCAGGTGACTTCCGCTCCTGGCAGGCCGCCAGCCAGGATGGTGGCAGCGGTCTTGAGATTGGCGCGCTGCTGTTGCTCTGCCTGCTGGCGCAGGGTCGTGCTCAGGTTTACGTAGATCGCAGCCGAGACGGTCAGCACCGAGATCAGAATGGCCACCACCACCATCGACACGATGGCTGTGGTGAGGCGGATATTGCCAAATGTGCGCTTGATGGCGTTGACCATCGGTCAGGTCCCCAAATTCTATGGCGCCTCTTTCCCCGCGAATGTCGGCGCTTGTTTGGGCCGGATACTAGCGTCCACGCATTAACCGAGCGTTATGCATTTCAAAACGAAAGCGGCCTGCTGACGCAGGCCGCTCGATTCTTGTGCACCAGGGGAGCCTAGAACTCGTCCCAGTCCGCCGAAATGGCCGCATTGCCCTGGCTGAGATAGGCCTTGGCGGCCTTGGGCGCAGCCTTGGACACATGCGTGGGCGCGGCGTCACGACGCATGGGCGGCGCGGCGAACTCGTCCGCGCCGGACTGATCGATCGCGAAGATCTCGACGATCCGGTCAAGCTCGGTGGCCTGGGCCTCCGTCTGCTCGATCGCGGCATTGGTCTGTTCCACCAGTGCCGCATTGTGCTGGGTCATCTCGTCCATGGTCCGCACGGCCGCGGTCACTTCCTCGATGGAGGTTGCCTGTTCGGCGCTATCGCGGGCAATCGCCTCCAGCGACTGGGTGTTTTCGCGGATGGCTTCGAGCATGCTGGCCAGCTTGCCGGCAGCCTCGCCCACAAGCTTGGAGCCGGTGGTGACTTCCCCGCTCGACTGCTCGATCAGCGCCTTGACGTCCGAGGACGCGCTGGCCGCGCTTTGCGCCAGGCGCCGCACTTCCACGGCCACCACGGCAAAGCCCTTGCCCGCGTCGCCGGCACGCGCCGCCTCGACCGAGGCGTTGAGCGCCAGAAGATTGGTCTGGAAGGCGATGTCGTCGATCATGCCGATAATGTTGGAGATCTTGGCCGAGGACGCGGTGATCCGCTCCATGGCCTCATTGGCCGCATCCATGACCCGCCCGCCTTCTTCGGCCGTGTGCGTGACGCGCGATGCGCTGGCGCTGGCATTCTTGGCGCGTTCGGCATTGGCCAGAACCGTCGAGGCCAGCTGTTCCATCGCCGCCGAGGTCTCCTCGATCGTGGCGGCTTGCTTGGTGGTACGCTCGGAGAGGTCGTTGGCACCCGAAAGGATTTCGCCGGTGGCGGTCTTGAGCGAGCCCGAGGTGCGCCGCAACTGCTGGACCACTTCGGTCAGCTTGTCACCGACGAAGTTGATGTCGGACTTGAGCTTGGCAAAGGCGCCCTCATATTCGCCGGTCATCCGGCGGGTGAGGTCGGTATTGGCCATGGCGCCCAGGACTTCGCCCACTTCCGCAACGCTGCGGTCGAAGGTTTCCACCAGGTTGTTGACGCTGCCGGCGAGGCTGTTGAGCTCCGCATCCGGGAACTGGGCGTGGACGCGCTTGGTGAAGTCGCCCGAGACGGCGGCGTCGACCACTTCGCCGAAGGCCGCCTGCAACTCGGTCATCATCAGGCGGCGCTTTTCCTCGTCGGCGACGATGCGGGCGGCTTCCGCCTCGGTCATCTGGCTGACGCGCAAACCGTTCTCGCGGAACACTTCAACCGCGCGGGCCATGGCGCCCACTTCGTTGCCCAGCGTGGTGAAGGGCACTTCGACGTCGTAGTTGCCCTGAGCCACCACATCCATGGTCTGGGCAAGCTTCGGGATCGGACGGGTGATCAGGCGCGACGCCACGAAGCCGAGGAGGCCGAAGCCGATCACGGCTGCGCCACCGACAATGGCGATCAGGCTGAGAACGCTGGTGGCGGCGGCCTCGACATTGGCCATCGGGGTGCCCACGAAGATGGCCCCCATCACGTCACCGTTGGTCTTCTGAATCGGCTGCAGGGCGGTCTTGTAGCTGGTCCCGTCGATCGTGATCTGGCCGACCACGCGCTCGCCGGCCATGAGCCGGGTCACCGCATCGCTACCAGCAGGCAGGATGCCCCCTGTCGCACGGGTGCCGTCGGCCAGCGCGATACTGGTCGTCTTGGCCACCATGTCGCCCGTGGCGGTGTCGATCACATAAATGGCTGCGTCCTGCCGGGTCACGCGCGTCACCGAATCGATGACTTCCGTGTCGTAGAAGGGCGGAATGGCCCAACTCTGGAAGGTGGCGATCTCGCCCTCCTCCGTCCAGGTCAGCACCGAACCGGAAATGCGGCGTTCCAGGATGGTTGCGGCAACACCGAGGTTGGTCTGCTGCTGCTCCTCCCCGTCGGCCATGGCCTGGGAATAGAGGTTCATATAGATGACCCCGGATACGGCGGCGATCGATCCGATGATCGACAGCATGACCAGCACCAGGATTGTGGTGGTCATGCGCACGTTCCCCAAGAGGCGCGCAATCATTTTCATAGAGTCTCTCCCCCATGCGGGACTGACCTGTCTTGAGGCAGGCCAAACCAACTGAATCATAGGAACCGTATGGGAAAGTCTTTACTGAAAACTGTACGGATTTTTCCGGAATCGATTTCATTAGGTCCGGCAGCGAGAAATATCGCAGTTTGTCCGGAAGAGCTGTCGAATTTGGCCTGTGTGGCAAGGTACGAGGCCCAGAGGCCCGGCCTCCGGCGCCAAGCGCCCACACCCTTGCCATTGACCTAGAACTCGTTCCAGTCAGCCTCGATTGCAGCATTGCCCTGGCTGCGATAGGCGCGTCCGCCGGCCCGACCGGCCGATGCCGAACGCGCCGCAGGCCTTGATGGAGCCAATTCGCGTTTGGCGGCATCGGCCTGCGTTGCATCAACAGTAAAGACATCGACGATCCGGTCGAGCTGGCTGGCCTGGGCTTCGGTCTGTTCGATGGCGGCATTCATCTGTTCGACCAGGGCCGCATTGTGCTGGGTCATCTCGTCCATGGTGCGCACGGCCGTATTGACCTCTTCGATGGACGAGGCCTGTTCGCGGCTTTCCTGGGCGATGGAGTGCATCAGGTCGTTGGAAGCGCGCGCCGCATCGAGGATGGCCGTCAGCTTGGCGGCGGCATCGGCCACCAGGCGGGAGCCTCCCTTGACCTCGGCCGCGCTCTGCTCGATCAGCACTTTGACATCTGCCGAGGCCTGCGCTGCCGACTGCGCCAGCCGCCGCACTTCCACGGCGACCACCGCAAAGCCCTTGCCCGCCTCGCCCGCCCGCGCCGCCTCCACCGAGGCATTGAGCGCCAGGAGGTTCGTCTGGAAGGCAATATCGTCGATCAGGCCGATAATGTTGGAAATCTTGCCCGAGGAGGTGGTGATCTTCTCCATGGCGCCGGTCGCCGCCGTCATCACCTGCCCGCCCTCTTCGGCCGTGCGGGTGACGAGGCCGGCGCTGGCGCTGGCCTCCTGTGCGCGCGCAGCATTGGTCGAAACGGTCGCTGCCAGTTGCTCCATGGTCGCCGAGGTTTGCTCGATGGTCGCGGCCTGCCGGGTCGTCCGTTCAGAGAGATCGTTGGCGCCTGAGAGGATCTCGCTCGTGGCAGTCTTGATGGTGCCCGACGTGGCACGCAAATGGCCCACCACGTCGCTCAGCTTTTCGGCGACGGCATTGGTATCGGCCTTGAGCTGGGCCAAGGCACCTTCATACTCACCCTCCATGCGGCGGGTGAGGTCCGTATTGGCCAGGGCGCCCAGCACCGAACCCACCTCGGCAATGCCGCGATCCACGGTCGAAACCAGGTTGTTGACGCTCGAGGCCAGGACATTGAGTTCCGCATCGGGGAATTGCGTCGCAACGCGCTGGCTGAAGTCACCGGCCACGGCGGCATCGACCACTTCGCCGAAGGCGCCTTGCAGGTCGCGCATCATCTGCCGGCGGTTCTCCTCATCCGCAATAATGCGCGCCGCTTCCGCCTCGGTCATTTCACTTACGCGCAGGCCGTTCTCGCGGAACACTTCCACTGCCCGCGCCATGGCCCCGATCTCGTTGCCGCGATCCACGAAGGGTACGCTCACCGTATAGTCCCCGCTGGCAATGGCATCCATGAAGCCGGCCAACCTGGGGATGGGCCGCGTCAGGATGCGCGACATGAGGAGGCCAAGGGCCCCCATGACCAGCAATAGTGTGACGCCCATGGCGGCAAGACCGGGCAGCCCCGATGCGGCCGCCGCGTCGGCCAATGCGACGTCCTTGCCGACCCAGAAGCCGCCAAGCAAAGTGCCGTCCAGCTTGAAGACCGGATAGGCCGCTGAATTGAAGGTCGTGCCTTCCAGCATCATCTCGCCGTGGAACGGCTGGCCCGCAAGCAAGGCAATAGCAACCGGGCTGGCTGGGTCGAGCACGAAATCGACGACGCGCTCGCCCTCGGCAGTTTCGAAGCTGGTGGACTTGGCGATGAATTGCCCGGCCTCGTCGAGCCCGAAGATCACGGTTTCTCCGCCGGTCACCCGCGTGACCGAATCGACCGCGGCGGTGTCGTAGAAGAACGGGATGGAATAGGTGGTGAAGCTGACAATGCTGCCATCCTCTTCCGACCAGGTCAGCACCGACCCATTGAGGCGCCGCTCGTAGATGGTGGCCGCCGTCTTGAGATCGGCACTCTGCTGCGCCACGGCCTGGTCGAGCGCCTGTCCGCGCAAGCTGAGGTAAGTACTGACGCTATAGGCGGCGATGGTAACGGCAATGCTCACGAGCATCAGCGCGGCGATGGCCGTCGTCAGCCGCACATGGCGCAATCGTGCAAAAAACCTCATGGTCCCCTCCGGCAAGGCACCGGCCCCCTCTGTCCAGACGGGGTCACCCTAGCGCCAACCGCTTAACGCCAACCTAATCTTGTATGGTAGTTGTTGGGACCTGAAAAAGGGCGTCCGAAGACGCCCTTTCCTGGATTAGAACTCGCTCCAGTCGGTATCGACCGCGGCATTGCCCTTGCTGAGATAGGACTTGGCCGCTGCGCCGAGCTTAGCCTGGAGACCGCGCGCCCCCTGGGCGATGGCCTGGACCGGCCCCGGTGCGACAGCCGGCTTGCGCGTCGGAGCCGCAGCACGCTGCTCGAGCGCGAAGATATCGACGATCCGGTCGAGTTGGGTGGCCTGCGCCTCGGTCTGTTCGATAGAGGCATTCATCTCTTCGACCAGAGCCGCATTGTGCTGGGTCATCTCGTCCATGGTGCGGACGGCCGTATTGACCTCCTCGATGGACGAGGCCTGTTCGCGGCTTTCGCGGGCGATATTGTTCATCAACTCGCTCGACGCGCGTGCAGAGGTGAGGATCTCCTCGAGCCGGGCGGCCGCATCGGCCACGAGCCTCGATCCGCCCTTGACCTCGTTGGCGCTCTGCTCGATCAGCGCCTTGACGTCGCTCGAAGCCTGCGCGGCGCTCTGGGCAAGACGCCGGACCTCGACGGCTACGACGGCAAAACCCTTGCCTGCCTCGCCGGCCCGCGCCGCCTCGACTGAAGCATTAAGGGCCAACAGGTTGGTCTGGAAGGCAATGTCGTCGATCAACCCGATAATGTTGGAAATCTTGGCCGACGACTGGGTGATGCGCTCCATGGCCTGGGTGGCCTGACCCATGACCTGGCCGCCCTGTTCGGCGGTGCTGGTCACGCCGGTCGCCGCTGTGGACGCCTCCTTGGCGCGCTCGGCATTGGCCATGACGGTGGTCGCCAGCTGTTCCATGGCCGCCGAGGTCTCCTCGATGGTCGCGGCCTGGCGCGTGGTGCGCTCGGAAAGGTCGTTGGCGCCAGAAAGGATTTCCCCTGTTGCCGTCTTGAGCGTGCGGGACGTGTCCCGCAGCTGGCCTACGATATCGGTGAGCTTGTCGGCCACCGCATTGGTATCGGCCTTGAGGCGGGCAAAGGCCCCCTGGTAGTTGCCCTGCATCCGCTGGGTCAGGTCTGTATTGGCCAAGGCCGCCAGCACCGAACCGGTTTCACCCAGGCCACGATCCACGGTTTCCACCAGGCCATTGACCGAGCGGGCCAGGGTATTGAGTTCGTCATCGGGGAATTCCGCAGTCACGCGCTGGGAGAAGTCCCCGGCAATGGCGGCATCGACCACCTGGCCGAAGGCCCGCTGCAATTCCTGCATCATGGCAGCGCGCTCGGCCTGGCTGGCCACAATGCGCGCAGCCTCGGCCTCGGTCATCTCGTTCACCTTGAGCGCGTTCTCGCGGAAAACCTCCACCGCCCGGGCCATGGCGCCGATCTCGTCGGCCCGGCGTGCGCCCTTGACCTCGACGTCAAGATCGCCGCTGGCAAGCGCTTCCATCGTGCCGGTCAGCCGGCTGATCGGCTTGCTGATCGAACGGGCAAAGAAGAATCCGGCCACAGCAGCAATGGCCAAGAGGACCCCGCCCAGGGCCAGGATCATGTTGCGCATCTCGGTAATCGGGGCCAGCGTCTCATCCGCACCCATGGCGGTCACGATCGCCCAATTGGTGCCGCTGAACGAAACCGGCTGCGCCGTCAGGATCAGGTCGAGATCGCGATAGTCCGAGGACTGACCGCTCGCCGCCGTTCCTGAGAGCGCGACATCGACCACCGGATTGGCGAAGGCGGTCACCAGCGCATCCTGCTCCTCGGAAAACACCGAATCCGAGCGCATCACGCCGTCGGCGCCGACCAGGAAGCTTTCCCCGGTCTCACCCAGGCCTTCGCGGTTCGCCGTGATGGCATTGATCGCATCGGTGGAAATGGCCACCGCCAGCACCCCGGCGAGCCTGGCGCGGTTGTCGAAGATCGGCGACGCCATGAAGCTCTGCGGGTGATCGCCGGCCGCGGCATAGGATGAAAAATCCTCGAAAGCCACCTGGCCCGGTTCGGTCAGTGCCGATGCTGCGGCAAAGGCCCGGCCGAGACCGCTGTCGGCGCTGGCGCCGCCGGGACCGAAATTGCCGCCCAGGTCGTCGCGCTTCTTCACCGAATAGATCAGGTTGCCCTTGGCATCGAGCATCATCAGGTCGGCATAGCCGCGCAGCTGCACCTGCTTGCGGTAAGCGCCATGGACGCGCGAATGGATGAAGTCGTAATTATTCTTCGTGACTTCCGTGCTCGTGTCGAGCAGTTCCCGGTTTTCCGGATCGGGATTGTTGTCGATATAGGCGGTCCGCACGGCCACAACCGGGTCGATGGCGGGGGTACCCGTGGAGAACAGCGTCCAGTTGATGCCCAGATCGCGCATGGCCACCTGGGTGGCCTCGGACGTTGCCGTGATCTGCAGGTCCTTGGAAACGTCCTCGAAATACGAGCCGATCTTGCCCGCAAGCTGGCTTGTGACCGACTGCAACTGCCGCTGGGTCATCTGTTCGACCGTGGCCGACGCAATCAGATAGGCCAGGATACCCACGCCGGCGCTGACGACGAGGGCCGAGCCCAGAAGCGCCAGCGGCAATTTCTGGGCGATCTTCAGCTGCGGAATGAATTTCATGAAACCTCAACTCCCCAATCCCGGCTGCTCCCCCCATACCCCCTGAACCGCGCGGTCCCGATATGGCAGCCGATGCGCCGGCGGCGCTCACGTATGCAAACGATATAGATGGGGAATTAATCACTTATTACGGATAAATGCCGATGGCTCAATTTTTAAGCAAATGCCCATCGGGGAAGCAT